>JAKOSX010000079.1 GCA_029776595.1 Bacillota bacterium
AGCCAAGATCAGGGTGGGATAGTCGCCGCCCGGAAAGTCCGTCCGCCCGATACTTTCATAAAATAGGGCGTCCCCCGTAAACACCATGCCCTGGATATAAAGGGAAATCCCACCGGGCGTATGCCCCGGCGTTTCCAACACCCGAAGCTTCTCCCCGGCCAACATCAGTTCATCCCCTTCGGCAAGGGTCCCGGCAGCATCCGGGCTGACCACGTTAAACTGCAGCGAACGGGAGAGATTGTCCTCCGCCGAAGTTAACATGGAACGGTCCGCCGAATGGATATAAAGGGGGATCCCATAACGCTCGACCAACTCGGCATTGCCGGCGATATGGTCAAAATGTCCGTGAGTATTGACGATCCATTTCGGTTGCAACTGATGTTTCTCCAAAAAAGCGACAATCGCATCCGTCGGGCCGCCGGGATCGATAATTCCGGCGGCATGGTCGGAATACACGAGATAACAATTGGTGCCGAAAGGACCGACGACAAAATGATGATATCGCATGATTACTCCTTAAAACGATAAGTTTCCCGTCATGGTTCCAATCTCAAGCGTCAAATTTTCAATTGACGCTGAAATTCTTTTAAAACATTGGCGGAATGAAGCAACCCGGCCTCTTCGTCGGGCGACAGTTCCACCGGAACTTTTTTGATAACACCGCGGCGGGCGACAATGCTTGGAAGGCTCAGGCAAACGTCATGCAGTCCGTATTCCCCGTTTAGCAACGAAGATACCGTCAATACCGAATATTCGTCCCGGAGAATGCTCTCTACAATATGGACCAAAGCCAGTCCGATGGCATAATACGTCGCTCCTTTTCCCTTAATGATGCGGTAAGCCGCGTTCTTCACCTCATTCACGATATCGTCTTTGGGAAACGGACCGCAGTTTTTGCCGCATACCGGACAATATTCGCTGAACCGAAGCCCGGCGATATTCGCCATGCTCCAAACGGGAACTTCTGTATCGCCGTGCTCTCCGATGATATAGGCATGGACATTGGACGGGTCCACCCGGCAATGGCTGCTGATGAGATAGCGGAACCGGGCGGAATCCAGAACCGTCCCGGACCCGATAACCCGGGAAGGTTCATATCCGCTCAGTTTATAAGTGACATACGTCATAATGTCCACCGGATTGGTGGCCACCAGGATGATGGCTTCGGTGCCGCTGGCTTTGATCCGGTCGATAATGGACCGGAAAATTTCCGTATTCCGGCCGAGAAGATCAATACGGGTCTCGCCCGGCTTTTGGTTGGCGCCGGCGCAGATAACGATAATGTCGGCATCTTTACAATCTTCATAATCGCCGGCCCGGACCAAGGTAGGCCGTACAAAGGAAATGCCGTGATTGAGATCCATGACCTCCCCTTCAAGACGCTCCTCATTCCGGTCTATCAGGATGATCTCCGAAGCAATCCCGTTGATCATCAATGCATAGGCAAAAGTGGATCCCACCAGGCCGGCCCCGATGATCACCACCCGGCTGCCGCGTTCCCGCATTGGATTCCCTCCCGTTTCAAAGTATTAACGCACAGCATACAGCGTATAGTGTACAGTGCGCAGTCCATGAACCATCTGTCCATATTACCTTATGAGTATTCCCGATGTTTATCTTAGCATTCCGAATGGCCGCAGGAGAGACACTTGGCACAACCTTCGACATAACCGAAGGTGTACATGCCGCATGACGGGCAAAGATTAAAGCGTATCTTCTCTTTCTTTCCGGACGGCGCCGCTTCATAAAGCCCGCTGGAGGCCGTTTCCGTCAAACCCAATTCCAATTGGGGCGGTGCTTCATTGTACTGTTCCTCATGCAGTTTTTGAAGGTATTCATTTAAGAACTGGCCGATGGCATCGGGCACTGAACGCACTCGGTTGGGGCCGAAGCCGACAAACCGGCTCCCGCCGATGCCGATAAGCTCCTCGGCGACGGCATCCGGTTGGACGCCGCAGCGGAATGCCAAGGAGATCAAGCGGGCAATAGCTTCCGTAAATGCGGAAATGTCGCTTCCCGCTTTGCCGATTTGCGCAAACAGTTCAAAGGGATGGCCCTCGTTCAGATTCAACGTTAAATAAAGATTCCCTTCCGGGGTTTGCCGCGCATCGGTGATGCCCGTCAACCGCTTGGGACGTTTGACCGGCAATATTTTTCCCCATTCCCCGCAGGTGATATGGGCCTGAGGCTGGGATTGAACGGCAGCCAGCTCTTCTTTCTTCTCCAGGCCGCGTTGCATCGGCTGGTTGTCCAAACTGCCGTCGCGATAAACCGTAATCCCTTTGCATCCCAGGCGATAAGCCAAACGGTATGCCTCGGCCACCTGGTCGGGCGTAGCGTCATGCGGGAAATTGATGGTTTTAGAGACCGCATTG
>JAKOSX010000080.1 GCA_029776595.1 Bacillota bacterium
ATATAATCGGTCACATATTCCGGCTCCACGATCTGATTGGAATACATGGCCGGTTTCAAACCCAACTCCCAAAGGACTTCCGCTTCAAATTCCATAGGATCGTCAAAAAACAGGGAACTGGCATTGTAGGCTCCCACTGCTCCGGCGATCTTGCCGCGAAGATTGGCGGCGGTGGCTTTAATCGCCTGGATTCTGGAGCCGAAACGGCATACATACTCAGTCATCGCAAAACCGAAGGTAATTGGCACCGCATGTTGGCCGTGCGTCCGGCCGACCTGTACGGTATCTTTTTCCCTGCGGGCAATCTCGATAAGTACGGATTCCAATTCCAGACACTTGGGCAAAACCAATTGCTCCGTGGCCTCTTTGAAGCGCATGGCCGTTGCCGTGTCCATGATATCCACCGACGTGGTGGTAAAATGGACATAGGGTTTGGCGGCATCGCTGACTCGGCGTTGGATGCAGTTGACCAGGGCCCGGATATTATGTTTGGTGATCTCTTCTTCCAAATAAACCTCTTCCGGCTGGACCTCATTGCAGGCGCGCTCGATTTCGTCGGCAATCTCCATGGTGCAGATTCCGCGTTTGGCTAAAACCCGGGCCAAAGCCGCTTCGACTTTCAACTCATACCGAATGTAGGCATTTTCCGAAAAATATTCAGACAATTGTGCAAAAAGCGACGGGTTTGATGCATAATAACGGTGGTCAAAAGGATTTAAACTGGCAAAAATATCTCGTTCCATCGTACAACCCCCTAAAAATAATTAAACGGATAGGTTTAAAATTGAAACCTATCCGCCCGGGTTTTTATCCCTCTACGGTGTAACACCTTACGGTGCCTGCACCACTTGGTCCAGACCTCGGCTTGAGCGGAACCCTAGGTGCACTTTCATCAGCTATTCAATTACAATCTGTAACCAGGTATATTCTAACAAAATCCCGCGCGCTTTGTCAATCGGTCAGCCGTAAGCGCAGATTACATTCTAATTAAATCAAAGGCTGCCTTCTTCTTTCCGTTTCAGGTATTCCCTATATCCCAGCTCTTCCAAGAGTACGGCTTTGTCGTTGACTTCTTTCGCCAGTTTCTTTTTATACTCTGCGATCCGGGTACGCAGTACCGAATCCACCACGCTTAAGATTTGCACCGCCAAAATGCCGGCATTTTTGGCACCATTGATGCTGACCGTCGCCACAGGAATGCCGCTGGGCATTTGGACGATGGAATATAAAGAATCCACGCCGTCCAACGTTTTTGTTTTAATCGGTACTCCGATGACAGGCAACGGCGTCATGGCCGCCAAAACTCCGGGGAGATGCGCGGCGCCGCCTGCGCCGGCAATAATCACTTCCAACCCCCGTTCCGCAGCGGTGGATGCATATTCGATGGCACGTTTCGGAGAACGGTGGGCCGAAATCACCGTCATCTCATAATCCACCCCAAATTCCTCCAACACCTCGGCAGCTTGTTTCATCACTCCCAAATCGGAATCGCTGCCCATAACAATTCCAACCAAAGGCATCATTATTCCTCCTGTATCCAGATATCTTTATTTATGGTACCATTTCCAACCGTTTTCCTGCAACCGACAAAACGGTTAACGATGGGCGATTCCTTTTAATTCTGCAATGTTTTCCACCTTTTCTTCCTGCAAGAACTCCCGGATTCCATCGAGAATCTTCCGGGGCAGCATCGGATCGTGGAACATACCGGTACCGACGGCAACGGCAGTGGCCCCGGCCATGATAAATTCCAACGCATCGGCAGCCGAACATATGCCTCCCATGCCGATGATGGGCACGGAGACCGCTTGATATACCTGATAGACCATACGCAAGGCCACCGGTTTAACGGCAGGACCGGACAATCCGCCGACCACATTGCCTAGAACCGGCTTTCTGGACCGCAGGTCTATCGCCATCCCCAGCAAAGTATTGATCAGACTCAACGCATCGGCACCGGCCTGTTCCACCGCTTTGGCGATGGCCGTGATATCCGTCACATTTGGCGAGAGTTTCACGATCAACGGTTTGCGGGTGGCTTTTCGTACCGCTGCCGTCACTTGGGCGGCACAATCGGGCTGCGTCCCGAAGGCAATGCCTCCTTCTTTCACATTGGGGCAGGAAATATTCAATTCAAAACCCGACACCACCGAAATATCATCCAGCCGTTCGACCACAGCCACATACTCTTCAACGGTTTTACCGACCACATTGACGATAACCGGCGTCTGATAAGTTTCCAAAAAGGGAATGGCTTCGGAGATAAACGCTTCGACGCCCGGATTTTGCAGTCCGATAGCATTTAACATTCCGGCAGGAGTTTCATATACACGGGGCGGCGGATTGCCAACCCAGGGTATGGTGGAAACCCCCTTGGTTACCACAGCTCCGAACAGATCCGGCGTAAAAAAGGGCAAATACTCCCGGCCATACCCATAAGTCCCCGATGCCGGCAGCAAAGGGTTTTTCAAAACCAATCCGGCCACATTCACCTGCAACCGAGGATCAGTCATCGAAAGTCACCTCGCTTATCTCAAATACCGGCCCGTCCACACAAACCCGCCGATACCCCTTGGAAGTAGCGCAGGTACAGCCGAGACAGGCGCCCACCCCGCAGGCCATATAGGCTTCCAGCGATATGGCACCGGGTAGACGAAATCTTGCGGCCAATTGCTGGACCGCTTTTAGCATCGGTTTCGGCCCGCAGGCAATAACATAGTCGAAAGAAGCCGCCAAATGCTCCCGCTCAAACAAGGAAGTAACCAGCCCGTGAAAACCGGCACTCCCGTCGTCCGTCGCCAGCTTGTAAGGAACGCCCAGTTGCTCCCAGGCGTCCAAGGCCAATAGGTCCGTGGCACTGCGGCCACCGTAAAACAAGGTAAAGTCCTTTTCCGGATAACGTTCCGCCAGGCTAAACAAAGGCGGCATGCCGATGCCTCCGGCGATTAAAGCGATGCGCCCGGCCTCTTCCGGCAGCATAAACCCGTTGCCCACCGGCCCGAATACGGAAACCTTGTTCCCTCTCTGCAAAGCAGCGATCCGGCGGGTCCCCCGGCCAACGGTCTTAAAAATAACGGCCAAAGACCCCTCCTCCGGATTTATCCGATAAATACTGATAGGCCTGGATAACAAGGGATCTAGCGTCTCTTCGGAAGAAGCCTTGATTTCGATAAATTGCCCGGGTTTTGCCTTATCGGCAAGTTCCGGGCATAACAGCCGGTAGTAATAATATCCCGGGCCCAACGCCGTACGTTCCAATATTAACGCTTCCGTCTGTTTCATCTTCGCACCATTCACTCTTATTTTTTTCAGGTATGAGATTGGATCTGGGGCCTAGATGTTAGGACCTGGGTACCCCATACCCTTTTTAATATTTGTGTACTGTGAACCGTGTACTGTGTAACACTGTCAACTGTCCAGTGTCAAATCGCCTGTTCCATCCGGATGGTGTTGTATTCCTGAAGCGGAAAAACATGATCCGATGTGGCGCCTTCATCCAGGGACAACAACACCTGCAGGAAAGCTTTGACCGTATCCAAGGAAGTCAGGCAGGGAATATTGTGCTCCACGGCAGCCCGGCGAATCCGGAAACCATCCCGTTGCGGCTCCTTGCCCCGGGTAATGGTATTCACCACCAACTGAATCCGGCCTTCCCGTATAGCATCCATAATATCCGAGCCTTCACTCAGTTTATTGAGTTTGGTCACTTCCACGCCATTGACCCGCAAATATGCGGCCGTTCCCATGGTGGCCATGATCTTAAATCCCCGTTCCGCCAATTTCTTAAGAAGAGGCAAAGCTTCCGCTTTATCTTTATCCGCCAGCGTGGCCAAGATGGTCCCGCCCCGGGGCAAGGTAAAACCGGCGGAAATAAACGCTTTATATAATGCACCAGCGTAAGTGGTATCCACACCCATCACTTCTCCGGTGGACTTCATCTCCGGCCCCAGCGAAATATCCACCTGGGTCAGTTTCTGGAAGGAGAATACCGGCGCTTTCACGGCAACCAGCTTCGTCTCCGGCCACATTCCGCCGGCATATCCCTGATCATAAATACTATGACCCAAAATGGCCTTGGTCGCCACCTGCACCATGGGAATGCCCGTAATTTTGCTCATAAACGGCACCGTCCGGCTGGACCGGGGATTGACTTCAATACAATAGACCTCTTTATCCGAAAGAACGAATTGAATATTGATGAGGCCGACCACTTTAAGGGCTTGGGCCAGTTTTAAGGTATAACGCAAAATTTTTTCTTGTTCTGCCATATTCAGATGTTGATGGGGATAGGTGGCGAAGGAATCCCCCGAATGGACGCCGGCCCTTTCTAAATGTTCCATAATGCCGGGAATCAGAATATTGGTCCCGTCGCATATGGCATCCACCTCACATTCCCGGCCGGTTACATAGTGGTCCACCAGTACCGGGTGTTCAGGCGAGGCGGTCACCGCATGGGTAAGATAATGTTCCAACTCTTTTTGATTGTAGACGATTTCCATGGCCCGGCCGCCCAAAACGTAGGAAGGCCGCACCAACACGGGATAACCGATTTCCCCGGCCACAGCCACGGCTTCTTCCAAAGAAACCACAGTCCGGCCTGCCGGTTTGGGAATCCCCAGATCGATCAGGAGTTGGTCAAACCGCCGCCGGTCTTCCGCTAAATCAATGGAGTCCACCGAAGTGCCCAGGATCTTAATGCCGGCCTGGTGCAGTTGGGAGGCAAGATTGATGGCAGTCTGGCCGCCGAACTGGACGATAACCCCTTCCGGTTGTTCCAATTCCAAAATGTGCAATACATCTTCGAAAGTCAGGGGCTCGAAATACAACCTGTCCCCGGTGTCAAAATCCGTCGACACCGTTTCCGGGTTGTTATTGATGATAATCGCTTCCACACCGGCCTCTTTCAGGGCCCACACCGAATGGACGCTGCAGTAGTCGAACTCCACCCCTTGGCCGATCCGGATGGGGCCTGACCCGATAACCGCAATCTTCCGCTTGGGCGTCGGTATGGCCTCATTCTCCAAATCGTAACATGAATAAAAATACGGAGTGGCTGCTTCAAATTCCGCCGCACAGGTATCCACCATTTTATACACCGGACGCAGCTTTAGTTGGGCCCGGAATTTCCGAACATCCTCTTCCTTGGCTCCGGTCAGGCGAGCGATCTCCCGATCTGGGAAACCATAGGTTTTGGCTTTCTTCAATAACTCGGGATCCTGATACCCTTTTTCCTGAAGCTCTTTTTCGACAGCGACTAAATTGGCCAATTTCTGCAGGAAGAACGGATCGACTTTCGTCAGTCCGTACAGTTCGTCGATGCTATATCCCCGGCGCAGGCATTCCGCCAGGAAGAAGAGCCGGCGGTCGTCCACCGCCACGATGGCATCCTTCAGCTCTTCATCGGAAAGCTGGGACGCTTCCGGCAGGGCCAGCCCGTACTGTTTAATTTCCAACGAACGGATGGCTTTCATCAACGCGGATTCCAGCGAACGGTCGATGGCCATCACTTCACCGGTGGCTTTCATTTGCGTTCCCAGCCGCCGGTTGGCCAAATTGAACTTATCAAAAGGCCACCGCGGGATCTTCACGACCACATAATCTAAGGCCGGTTCAAATGATGCATAGGTCTTGCCGGTAACGGCGTTTTTAATCTCATCCAGGTGATACCCGACGGCAATTTTGGCGGCCACCTTCGCAATGGGATATCCGGTAGCTTTCGATGCCAGGGCACTGGACCGGCTTACCCGGGGATTGACTTCAATCACGTAATATTGCATACTCTTCGGGTCAAGCGCAAATTGGACATTACATCCGCCTTCAATCCCTAGGGCCCGAATGATCTTCAGCGCTGCCGAACGCAGCATCTGATACTCCCGGTCGGAAAGGGTTTGACTGGGAGCCACGACGATACTGTCACCCGTATGGATGCCCACCGGGTCTATATTCTCCATATTACATACGGTGATACA
>JAKOSX010000081.1 GCA_029776595.1 Bacillota bacterium
ACTGGGGGATCAGCCAGCCTGGGTCAATAAAATCTTGCTTTTAACTACTTCTTTCATGGCTTCAATTGCCGGCTTAAATAGAGAACGCGGATCATAAAGCTCAGGTTGTTCCTTTAAAACCCTTCGTATTTTATTGGTGTGCGCAAAAGCCAGTTCCGTCCAGACGTTAAACTTACGGATTCCTATTTCCACCGCCTTTTTCACCATAACGTCAGGAAGTCCCGAACCACCATGCAACACCAAAGGAATATCCAAGATGGATTTAAGTTTTTCCAATAACGCCAAGTTCAAATTGGGCTCGCCTTTATATATACCGTGACTGGTCCCGATCGCCACCGCCAAACAATCAACATTCGTTGCCGCGACAAATTCCATTGCTTCATCAGGATCAGTCATAAACCCTTCTGCCGTTTTCACTTGTACGTTGTCTTCCTTTCCCCCGATCCGGCCAAGTTCAGCTTCAACCGATACCCCGGCCGCATGCGCCACCCGAACCACTTCTTTGGTCAGCCTCAGGTTTTCCGCAAAGGGTAAATGAGAACCGTCAATCATTACCGAGGTAAATCCGGCTTTAATCGCTTGCACCAACAATTCAAAATTAGTACAATGGTCAAGATGCAAAGCGACAGGGATCTTCCCGTTTGCCGCCGCCACCTTGCCAATCGCCGCAATATAATCCAGCCCGGCATACTTGACTCCGCCCTCGGTTACCATTAAAATTACCGGTGCCCCCAACTCCTCCGCACCGGAAATGATTGCTTTTGCCGTTTCCAGATTAACAAAATTAAACCCGCAAATCGCTCCCGCATAATCCATTGCCAAGAGCTGATTTAAGGTCATAAGAGCCATTATCGTATCTCCTTTCACTGCGGACTTTCCCCACTTTTTGTGGACTTTAACCGCCAGTTTTTGCACCTATTGGCTGAATCCGAATCGCCGGAAAAAACTCTTCAACTTGGTTGGCATCAATACACCCGGGACTTTTCGTTGCTAAATTTGCCGTAGCAGCGGCCACACCAAACTTTACCGCGGTCATCACGTCAGCCCCGGCATCCAGCTTGTAAAGAACTCCGCCAACCATTGCATCACCACAGCCAACCGTACTTTTTATATCTTTGACGCTCACCGGTTCGATTTTAAATACGGATTCTTGATAACCGAAGACCAAACCCGCACTCCCTAAGGAGACCAAAACCAATTCGATTCCTTCCGCCAACAGTCGTCGAATGGCTGCTTCATAGTCCTCGATTCTCTTCAAAGGGTAGCCGCAGAATTCTTCAATCTCATGTTTATTGGGTTTGATCATATAAGGACGCGCTCTTATACCGGCCCGCAGAGCGGCGCCACTAGTATCCAAAACCATTTTGCAACCGGGGTTTTTTTCCCGGCAGATCACCGCCGGATGGACTTTATGCCGCTGCGCAATCTCGACAATAACCGGATCCTCAATGACGACCGTATCATTTTCGGTTTTATCCCGGTCCGGACGGTTGGGTGACCCGATTGGACAAAAACCAATCGGAACAATATCATTGTCAAGTAAAAACTGGAATAACTCGGGTTGTTGAAAATGCGGATGTAACTCCATTTGATTGCAAGCCGGTTTGATTTTGGCATCCCGCAACAGCAATTTAAGTTTGGGAATGGTCATGTTTGAGGTCCCGATATGTTTGACCAGTCCCATCTCGACCAGGCGTTCCATCTGCCGCCAAACTTTCATAAATTCCTCATGAATATAGGGGCGGGCCTTCGGGTCGCGGTAGTCCAGACTAGCGCCAGGAGGATGATAATTGGGAAACGGCCAATGGACTAAGTAAAGGTCTAAATAATCCAATCTTAAATCCTTCAAGGATTTAGCGCATGCGATCAGCACATCACCGTCACCATGCATATCATTCCACAATTTCGAGGTAATCCAGAATTCTTCCCGTTTAATTCCGGACCTAATCGCCTCTTGTAAAACTTCACCAATTAAATGCTCATTGCCATAAACAGATGCACAGTCAAAATGGCGGTAACCAACCGCAATCGCTCCCTTGACGGCTTCGGCAACTTGCTCGGCACTGTAGCGTTCAGAACCAAATGTTCCAAAACCGATCGCCGGAATTTCGGCTCCGGTATAGACTCTCCGTTTCGGAACTATATCCGGATCAACTCCATCGAGGGCCTTAAATGTATTATAGTTATCCATAATACTCCTCCTTTAAATTATTCAATTAACTAAATTGACTGCTTTTTTCTAAATTGGCACCTCCTTTCACGCGCTAAGCATTTTATGGCGTCAAGAGAATTTTCCCGTTTACCTTACCGGGTACGGCCAAATCAATAAACGCCTCATTAATTACGGAAAGGGGGATGATACGGTCGATTAATTCATCAACCCGGAGCAGACCTTGTTGCAAGTAATAACCGGCCAACTCCCATTCCTTCCCCGGAAAAGGCGGCGAGTATGACATCCACGACCCCCGTACAGTCAGTTCTTTACGGTTAATGTGTTCAAACTCGTTCGGAGCCAGAGTAATAGGTTTGGCCGGAGTACCAATAAACATAACATGTCCTTTGTTTCCGGCCAGCTCCAAACTGAGCTTTTCGGTGAACTCCACCCCGGCACTTTCCACAACCATTTCAAAACCCCGGCCGGCGGTTAGTTCTTGAATCCGCTGTTTGAAATTGGTCTCACCCGTATTTATACACTCGCTGGCCCCATACTTTTCCGCCAACGCCAATTTTCGAGAATCAAGATCCAAGGCTATAATCCGCCTTGCCCCCTGAATCGTTTTCCCAGTAATATCGGCTTTAATCTGTGTCCAAACCCGGCTGTTCGCCGCCCCTCCGACACTGATTAATTCCTGTACATAAGCATTTGCTTCTTCGGCCGTCCTTAGGTTATGTAACAGTGAAAACCCAACACCCTCCATCATGGCGCGAATGAAGTGGGCTCTGGTTTTATCGTAAGACACTCCGAAGAAGACACCCCGGGCATTATTATTCCAAATTGGCGAACGCTCGCCAGCCATATAAGGCAGGAAAATCAGTCCATCCGCCCCCGGCGGAACCGCATTGGCTTCTTCGCTCATTATTTCAAAAGAGTCTTTGTTGACGGCCTTTCCGATCTGTTGTTCGTAATACCCAAATTGTTCGTTAAACCAATTCAAGGTGCCCCCACCACCCACGGTTCCACCTTGCAACAGCCATAAATTAGGGATGACATGGTAGCCCAGGATTAACTTCGGATGGATTAACGGCCGGTCCACTAAAATACTCATTCCGCCGGCTTGCCCCCCTTGTTCCTGGGTCTGCCCGGGTTTAACCACTCCTGCGCCCAGCGCACAGCAAGCCGCATCCAATCCGCCGGCCACCACCGGAATCCCCGCAACCAGTCCTGTTTCCGCCGCCGCTTTTGAACTTACCGTTCCCACCACCTCATGGCTGTGGAAGAAAGGGGGCAGCAAGTCAAGAGAGATCCCCATCTGTTCCGCAATGTCTTCATTCCATAAACCTTTGGTGATCTCAAAAAAATGAAAGCCATAAGCCTGGGAATAATCTTGTGATAACTCACCGGTCAGTTTATAAACGACAAAAGCATTGCTTTGCAAAAATTTCCCCGTCCGTGCATATATTTCCGGCTCATTTTCGCGAAGCCACAATATTTTGGGCGTTATATAAGCCGGATCAACCGGGTTGCCGCTTAATCGAACCAGTTCTTCTTCGCCCAAGGTCTCCCGTAACCAGGCCGCTTGTTTTTCAGCGCGGCGGTCTAACCAAATCATCGCCTTTCTAAGGGGAACGCCGTTTCGATCAACCGGAAGACAGACCCAACTAATTCCGTCAACTCCAATCGCAGCAATAGCCCCGGGGTCCACCTTTTGAACCTCAATTAAGTTCTGAAGCTCTTGGCATATGGTTTTCCACCAAGTAAAAGGATCTTGCTCCGCATAACCTGCTTTCGAATATTCGGTAGAATAATTGCCGGCCGCCATCGCAACAACCCGCCCCGTAAAATCAAAAACGGTGAGTTTACAACCGGAAGTACCAATGTCAATGCCTAACAAGAAGCGTTTTGACATTTTATACCCCCCACTTGCTCAACACGGAAACATTACACTTTGAGTTAATATATTATGTCTATTTTGTCGAATGAAAACCGTATAACCCTACTGAATATTCTAACAATAAACAGGACAACCAAAGTAAAACCCTGCACTGTGCAGGGTTTTATCTCCCAGTCAGTTTAGACACGACCATGCCTGACCTATAAATATAAGGAAAAAGAATGATTATCGGTTAATCCCGGAGAACTGAATGCCTTTCACAAAATATTTCTGGGCGAGAAACAGGATCGTCAACATGGGCAGAATTGCGATCATTACCGCCGCCATTAAAGAATTCCATTGGATGTTCCGGAAAAGACGGAAATCAGAAAGCCCGACCGCCAGGACTTTA
>JAKOSX010000082.1 GCA_029776595.1 Bacillota bacterium
CAGGCAGACCATGGAATTGGGGTTGACGGTCGCGTCCTCCCCGGGATATTCGTCGAGGAACAGATGATCATACAGCCGAACTTCCGCCGGAATGGCATGGGCCGCCGACACCCAATGGGACGTCCCTTTCACCTTTCGCCCGTCTTGGGTCCAGCCGCCGCGGCTGGCCGGATCATAGGTACAATGGACCTCCAGAATTTCGCCGGTATTTTCGTCCTTCACCACCGACTGGCAGGTGATATAGTAAGCATGTTTCAAGCGGATTTCCCGGCCCGGAGCCAGACGGAAATATCCTTTCGGCGGATTTTCGGAGAAATCGTCCCGCTCAATATAGATGACCTTGGAGAAAGGAACCTTCCGCGTTCCCATCTCCGGTTTTTCCGGATTGATTTCGGCGTCGAACTCCTCCACCAGGTCGTCAGGATAATTATCAATTACCACTTTTAAAGGATTTAATACGGCCATGACCCGCGGCGCCCGGGCATTCAGGTCTTCGCGAAGACAATGCTCCAAAAGGGCAATGTCTACTGTACTGTTGGCTTTGGCCACCCCGATCTTTTCACAAAACGCCCGGATGGACTCGGGCGTATAGCCCCGGCGGCGCAATCCGGAAATGGTCGGCATCCGGGGATCATCCCATCCGGAGACGATATTCCGTTTCACCAGGTCCAGCAATTTTCGTTTGCTCATCACCGTATGAGTCATGTTCAGCCGGGCAAATTCAATTTGCCGGGGTTTAGAAGGTAAATCCAGATTTTCGATGACCCAATTATACAAAGGACGGTGATCTTCAAACTCCAATGTACAGATGGAATGGGTGATCCCTTCCAAAGCATCGGAAATGGGATGGGCATAGTCATACATGGGATAAATGCACCATTCATCGCCCGTACGATGGTGTTTGACGCGCATGATCCGATAAAGTACCGGATCCCGCATATTGATGTTGGGAGATGCCATATCGATCTTCGCCCGCAATGTCATGGAACCGTCGGGAAACTCACCGGCCCGCATCCGCGCAAATAAATCCAGGTTTTCTTCGATGGAACGATTTCGATAGGGGCTCTCTTTCCCGGGTTCCGTCAATGTTCCCCGATATTCCTTGATTTGCTGCGGCGTCAATTCACAGACATAGGCCTTTCCGGCCTTAATCAGGTCCACGGCATATTGGTACATCTGCTCATAATAACTGGAGGCATAATACAGACGGTCTTCCCAATCAAAACCAAGCCAACGAACATCCTCCATAATGGATTCCACATATTCCGTATCTTCCTTGGAAGGATTGGTATCGTCAAAGCGAAGGTTGCACAATCCGCCGTACTTGGCGGCAATCCCGAAATTCAGGCATATAGACTTCGCATGTCCGATATGTAAATACCCGTTGGGTTCGGGAGGAAACCGGGTATGGACTTTTCCGCCGTTTTTACCGTTTTTTATGTCTTCGTCAATAATATCGTCGATAAAATTGGACGGTACCTCCGAAACCGGCACCGACGTTTCGCAGTCGTCAGCTTTATTCTTGTGGTTTTCCATCTTAGCGCACTCCTTCATCGCAAGTGAGATATTTCCTTTATTATAAACAATTTCAATGACTTTGCAAACATTTCGACTCCTAATTATCCGCTATCCGGGGATAATAATTGCAAAGGAGGATTGCTTCTATGATTAATCTGTTAAAATGGGCAGTCAATTCTAATCTCATTGCCGGCCACGAATTCGGCGGCGACCCCCATCAGCCGGTCTCCATTGAGGCTTTTGTTACCCCAGACACCAAAGAACTCCACATATACTACCAGGGACTGCTGAAAAACGCCGGTGCCAAGGAAGTCTATCTCCATTACGGCACCCATGACTGGGCCCATACCGCCACGGTTAAAATGGAAAGAAACTATAATGGCAGTTTTACGGCGAGGATCCAACCCGACGCACCGGAGATTGAATTCTGCTTTAAAGACAATGCCGATAACTGGGATAACAATAACGGCCTCAATTGGAAAGCGCATGTCTGCTTGCACTGATCGTCGTCATGTTTATCCTCATCATTCCAAAACCATCCGAGACGGATGGTTTTTCTCTTTATGAAGTCCCGTTTCTAATTCAATGGATTTGATTATGGAAAGCATCTTTTTTCCAACGTCGGGCAGGAGGATTTGTAAATATGAATAAACCCTTACAAGTCACCGACAGGAGGCGTTATTCGCAGATTCATCTCACCGAACAACATGATATTTATCGCTTCTTTTGCCCATGCTATTGGCAGGATCGGCAAGAACTTGGTATAAATAATATATCAATCGACACAAAAAAGGAGATCATCCGATGGCGGAATGGATAACCCCACTGGACAACCTCGTTTCCTCCTGGGTCGTGGCCGTTCGCAATCCGGGCCTGACCCGTTTCTTTCAAACTGTTACCCATCTGGGTTCCGTATTTGGAATCATCCTTGTCTCTCTGATAATGCTGGGCTACTTTGGCTTCCGTAAAAAATGGGCCCAGTTTAAAATCTTTTTCTTCACCGTCAGTCTCGGCGAAGTCATGAACGAAACCCTGAAATGGGCTTTCCACCGGGAACGCCCGCCCTTTCCCTGGTTGACGGAGGCAGCGGGTTACAGTTTTCCCAGCGGCCACACGCTGCTGTCAACCATCACCTACGGCATCATCGCTTATTTACTCTTCATCAAAGAGTCCCGCCGTCCGTTTCGCCCGATGACCGCATTGCTGGTAATCATCCCGGTTTTAGTAGGGTTAAGCCGTGTTTATCTGGGAGTCCATTTCATCACCGATGTACTGGGTGGATGGATTCTCGGTATCCTCTGGCTCGCGTTGGCCGCACGGTTCGTCGCCAAACGATAATGCCGGCTCCCAAACTCAACGGCCGGATGCGGTTTGCGAAGACTGACGATATCGCCTCCATCTTTCCAAAGCTAAACCCAAGCCCAACCCGAAGGTCAAATGGACCAAAAATTCAAGGACAGCATCCAGTTCCCCCACTGAACGCAGTGTAATTACAGGCAAAACCCGTATTCCACTGTAGGAAAACAACCAGACAAACGCCCCGTACAGCAATCCCTTGGTCAAAACGAACCATTCTTCATTTCCGAAAAAAAACAGAAGAAATATAAACGCTACCCCCAAAAAGGCACCGTAAATATAATCCATCAGAAAACCCAGCCAAGACCCAAAAAATATGTCATGGTTAGGATGCATAAACATGCTGGTGGCAAAATGGGACAAGGGATGCTGGAGCCATCCGACTTTCCACAAAGTGAATTCCAATATATTTTTAAGCACATTGCCAAAGACGCCGCAAACTGCGCCGCGAATGATTTTATCCTCATACATTTTTCCATCAACCCATTCTTTTACATCCATCGTTTCCATTCCGCAAGCAGTTTATCCAACGAAGCATCTGAAATTTGCCCTTAATCTTCGTCCCATCCTCCGCAGCCACAGCACGACCCACGCCTCGATATAGTATGCCCGTGTTGGTCATGAATTTCTCGGCAAAAACCGTGCGTGCATATTGTTAAAATATCCCTTGGATTCCTTCCTCTTATTGAAATTGGCTTGGATGTTTTTTGAAAAAGTCCACTCTCGGTTCTAAAAATTTGAGTTTATGGGTTTCCGGGTTTTCCATAAACGCATAAAGCGGCTCAAAGATCCGATCCCAGCTCCAAATCGCTTCACCCAGCCTTAAATATTCCCGAACCATCTCCGTCTCCGTCGGGGCAATGGGGTGCATGAGGACCAGAGCCGTCCGGACCCGATGAAACGTATCGATCAGCACTTGGCGGCGGAGACTTTCGTTCTGACTTTCCTCCGCCCCTTTCATATTTTTGGCCCAGTCTTTATTGATATTCCGGATATAGGTATCCATCAAATTCATGACCAGATGAAAATTGAATTGGGCCATAAGTTCTTCGTATTCAAGGACGGTCTCCCGCGACTCTTTCAAAACCTCCGGACTGATTTCTCCCACCGGGATGATCCCGTCATAATATTTCTGGGTTGTATAAAAACAGGAACGCACCGCCCGGTTGAAAACGTTGGTTAAAAGATTCCCCTCTTTGAGCACAGGATCGTTGTCTGTCGCTTTGGCCTTGGGATTGAAGGGTTTCGGCTGGAATCCCACGCTCTTCATCCCCAGTCCCAGTCCAAGGAAATGGGCACGCAACTGCTCCGGCGTATAGTAATCCAGCAATTCCTTGGCGGTCGGGGGTTTAACTGCTCCGCTGCTGCTGGCTTTCTTATCCAGAAAGAGGATATGGTTGTTCACGATCAGCTTAGGCAGTTGGATTTCCCCTTCCGGCGGATCAACCGAAGGTGACCCAATTTGTAACGCCATCCACAACGACATCTCCACCGGTCCGTAGAAATACACATTGTCTTCTCCGATAAATTGATATACCTGGGCTTCTTTCGTACACCACCATTCTTTCCAGGCATCCGGGTCCCTGTGCCGGGCTTCCAGACAGGCCTTGGTAAAGGAGATGGGCGCCCAAAGGGATTCGGGCCAAACCCAAACCGTCAAACCTTCCAATCCTTCGAGGACAGGCGCAGGAACGCCCCATTCCACATTTCCGGTGAGCCGGAAGGGCACCAAGGTTTTCCCTGTCCGGTAGCGGACCTTATGATCGGTAAGAATGGCACAGGCTTTCTCCCGGTCTTCAACCGTATCAAAGATCATGATCACCGACGGTTTAGTGCCGTCATCTTGCAGTGTATGTCGGGGCAGCCGGTCGCGCAGCTGTTCCAGAATATCGCGATGATCCCGTTTCACGTGAACCACCGGAGGTTCCAAAAATTCCTGGATGCTTTTGATCACGAAATTTCGGCTGTCCGGAGACTGCTTAAGGGTTTCCACCCATTCCGCCAGCCGTTGGTGAAACGCATTAAGCTTAAAATACCAATTGGTAACTTCCCTCATCTCCGGTTTTTTCCCCGACAGCGTACTGACGGGATTGATCAAATCGGCCGGCATATATTGATGCCCCAAGGAGCATTCGTCCGCATACCCCCGTTCCGACGTACAACCGGCAATGGGACATTGACCGACAACCTGCCGCCCGTTGAGA
>JAKOSX010000083.1 GCA_029776595.1 Bacillota bacterium
AAACTGATGAATTTCGGAAAAGCCCGCTATAAAACGGCCATGGACGATAAGCGAAGGGTTACTTTTGACGATGTGGCCGGATTGGACGAGGAAAAAGAAGAGCTTTCCGAAGTGGTTGAGTTTTTGCGCAATCCCCAGCGGTTCTCGGCTTTGGGCGCGAGAGTTCCCAAAGGTGTTCTGCTGGTAGGTCCTCCGGGTACCGGTAAGACCTTGATGGCCCGTGCTGTGGCCGGTGAAGCAGGGGTTCATTTCTTCTCGGTTTCCGGTTCAGACTTTGTGGAAATGTATGTAGGTATGGGCGCTTCCCGCGTTCGCGACCTCTTTGATCAGGCAAAGAAAAATCTGCCCTGTATTATTTTTGTGGACGAAATTGATGCCGTCGGCCGTCGCAGAGGTGCCGGCTTGGGCGGCGGACATGACGAGCGGGAGCAGACTCTGAACCAAATCCTCGTAGAGATGGATGGCTTTGGTGTCAATGAGGGCGTGGTTATCATCGCGGCAACCAACCGTCCCGATGTTCTCGACCCGGCATTGCTTCGTGCAGGACGCTTTGACCGCCAGATCGTGGTCAATCCTCCGGATGCCAAGGGCCGGGAAGCGGTGCTGCGCGTCCATGCCAAGAATAAGCCTTTAGCTCCCGATGTCAATCTGGAGAATATCGCGAAAACCACGGTGGGCTTTACCCCTGCCGATCTTGAAAATGTCCTGAACGAGGCCGCACTGATCGCAGCTCGCAAGAAGAAAAAGGCCATCACTAACTCGGACATCGAGGAAGCGAAGAACAAAGTGGGGATGGGTCCCGAAAAACGGTCCAGGAAGGTTACCGAACGGGACAAGATGATTACGGCTTATCACGAGGCCGGCCATGCAGTGGTATCCTATTTCCTGCCCACTGCCGACCCGGTTCACGAAATCTCCATTATTCCCCGTGGCATGGCCGGTGGTTATACCATGTATCTGCCGAAGGAAGATAAAAGCTTTGTTACCCGCGATGAATTGATGGAGGACATTATCTCCCTGATGGGTGGCCGTGTGGCAGAAGGCCTGATGCTGGATGATATCAGCACGGGCGCTTCCAATGACATTCAACGGGCCACTCAGATTGCCCGCAAGATGGTCACCAAATACGGCTTCTCGGAGAAACTCGGGACAGTTTGTCTTGAGCCCAGCGACGGCGAGGTATTCTTAGGGCGTGACTTTGTACAAAGCCGCACCTTCTCGGAAAAGATTGCCGCCGATGTGGACGCCGAGGTTAAAAATATCATTGATAAGGCTTATGAACAGGCCAAAAACCTGTTAGTGGCCAATAAAGCCCTTTTGGTGGAGATCAGCGAATACTTGCTGGCAAATGAGAAAATGAGCGGAGAAGACTTTACCCGCCTGATGGATGAGCGGACGGGCAGAGCGTCTAAGGATGAGGAAAATCCCATTCAATGATAAAAAAGCCCCTGCGCAAGAACCCTTGTGCAGGGGATTCTATTCATGAAGAATGAAATAATCATTTCCAAATTATTCGGGCTGTGTTATAATAGCAATTGGATTTGGTTTGATTGTATCGATATGTTATGTATGGATTGACATACAACAGGAGGCAGTTATGAGCATTACGGACAAGCTGTTTGGAACACACAGCGAAAGAGAATTGAAAAAAATCCGCCCCATAGCTGAAAAGGTGTTTGCGCTGGAAACCAAATACCGTGCGATGAGCGAGCACGAGCTTCGGGGCATGACGGATAAACTGAGGGCTCGATTGGAAACAGAAACATTGGATGATATTCTGCCGGACGCATTTGCGACCTGTATCGAGGCCAGTGACAGGGTTTTGGGGATGCGTCATTTCCCGGTTCAGGTAATCGGCGGCATTGTGCTTCACCAAGGGCGTATCGCCGAGATGAAAACCGGTGAAGGTAAAACGCTGGTTGCCACGCTGCCGGCCTATTTAAACGCCCTGACGGGAGAGGGCGTTCATGTGGTTACTGTTAACGACTATCTGGCGAAGTTCCAGTCGGAATGGATGGGCAGGCTTTATAAATATTTGGGCCTTTCCGTGGGCCTGATTACCCATGATGTTTCCAACCCCAAGCGTAAAGAAGCCTATGCCGCTGACATTACTTATGGCACCAACAATGAATTCGGATTCGATTATCTCCGTGATAACATGGTAATCCGCAAAGAGGACATGGTTCAGCGGGGACATACCTTTGCTATCGTGGACGAGGTGGACTCCATTCTGATCGATGAGGCCAGAACTCCCTTGATTATCTCCGGACAGGGAGAGAAATCCACCGATCTCTATGCTATTGTCGACCGGTTCGCCAGAGGACTGAAGGGTATCCGTGTTAAAGAGCTCAACGATAAAGAGCAGGTGGAAGATAATACCGAGGAAGACGCCGATTATATTGTTGATGAAAAACATAAAAGCGTTTCCCTGACCGCCAGAGGCGTTGAGAAGGCAGAAAAGTATTTTAATATTGAAAACCTGACCGATCCGGCCAATACCACCCTGTCGCATCATATTCACCAGGCTATTAAAGCCCACGGCATTATGCGCAGGGATATCGATTATGTGGTTAAGGACAATCAGGTTATTATCGTTGACGAGTTTACCGGCCGTTTGATGTTCGGCCGCCGGTATAACGAGGGTCTTCATCAGGCTATTGAAGCCAAAGAAGGCGTAAAGGTCGAGCGGGAGTCCAAAACCCTGGCCACCATTACCTTCCAGAACTATTTCCGTCTATACCGCAAGCTTTCCGGCATGACCGGAACCGCTATGACGGAGGAAACCGAATTCCGTGATATCTATAAGCTGGACGTCATCGAGATTCCCACCAATAAGCCCATGATCCGTGTGGACCATCCCGATGTGGTTTATAAGACGGAGAACGGTAAATTCAACGCCGTCATTGAGCAGATTATTAAATGTCATGAAAAAGGCCAGCCGGTTCTGGTGGGTACGGTGTCCATCGAAAAATCCGAAAAGCTCTCCGGAATGTTAAAGCGCCGAGGGATTCCCCATGAGGTGCTCAACGCAAAGTACCATGAAAAAGAAGCGGAAATTATCGCTCAGGCCGGTAAAAAGGGCGCCGTTACCATTTCCACCAACATGGCCGGACGCGGAACCGACATTCTGCTTGGTGGTAATGCCGAGTATATGGCTCGTGTGGATATGCGGAAAGCAGGCTATGACGATGAGATGATTGCCGAGGCCATGAGCCACAGTGAAACCGAGGACGAAGCCATCCTGAAGGCCCGTGAGGAATTTAACCGCTATCTGGCCAAGCACAGAGAAGAAATCAAGGATTCGGCCAAGGAGGTTCGTGAGGCAGGAGGACTGTTCATCATCGGCACGGAACGGCATGAATCCCGCCGAATTGACA
>JAKOSX010000084.1 GCA_029776595.1 Bacillota bacterium
CGCCCAATCGGGCGGATTTGGCTGCATTTAAAGGCAGGCCCCAGGTGTACGGGATACCGCTTTTGTTTCCGCCGAACCGGATCGAAGACGGTAAGTTTCCGGTGGAGGGCCGGGTGTTACAATTCCCGGTGAACAGTCCGACCGGTAACAACCATTTGCACGGGTTCTTAAGAGTCCGGCCATGGAGGGTGGCCAAAGCGGCGGCCGAGAGAGAGACGGTAAAGATCGTCTTGACCTTTGAAGGGGATTCGGGTACTGACGACTATGCCGCTTATGTAAGCCAATTCCATTTTTCGTTGAAATATACACTGTCCCGGGCCGGACTGGAGCAACGTCTGGAGATTACCAATCGGGGAAATGAACCGTTGCCCGTAGGCATCGGGTTCCATACGGCGCTGAAAGTGCCTTTCCATCCGGAATCAAAAGCGGAAGACTGTCGCTTGCGGGTTTCCATCGGCCGAAAATGGGAATTGAATGAGCGGGGGTTGGCTACGGGTAAACTGATGGAGTTGACGCCGGAAGAAGAATTATTCCGGACGGAGGGCGTAAGACCTCAGGGGGCGCCGATTAGTATTCATGGGACGGCCGAACCGATCATGGTGGACGGAAAAGCGTTCCACGGGGCCATCATCGATGATCTGGCCCAAAAACTGCGCTTAATTTACCGGGTCGGCCCGCAATATAAACATTGGGTCGTCTGGAATGATGCCGGGAATCAGGAATTTATCTGTCCGGAACCTCAGTCTTGGGCTATCAACGCACCTCATATCCGGCTGGATCCGGAATTGACCGGCTATCGTCAACTGAAACCCGGTGAAACGTGGACCGAAGACTGCGCCTTATGGGTGGAATCCTATTAATTTAATATGATGGGAAGTAAAACGCCAACCTCTTTTGGGAGGTTGGCGTTTGAATTTGAATCAGTTGAACAATTGGACGATGGTTAAATGAGGATTGGATTGCAAATCGCAACGATACGGATTTTTCAAAGGATTGCGTTTCCGGTCGGTGATGATCTTCAGTACCGGACGTAACGGCATTTGGGCGTTGTGGTCCGTTACGACGGCAATTTCGTTGGTGTTTAATAAGACCTGGGCTCCCGGTGGGTAGATGGCGATGTTTTTAATGAAAACCGGCGTGATCTCCCGATCGATTTGGGTCGCGGCGGATCCCAACAGATGCTCGGCAGCCTCGTGAGGCAATATTTTCGTCTTATACACCCGGTCCGATGTCAGTGCATCATAAATATCGGCAATGGCCACGATTTTGGCGAGCGGATGAATCTCATTGGCTTTCAAATGCTGCGGATAACCGCTGCCGTCACACCGTTCATGGTGTTGCAGGGCGATTTGGGCGATATCCCGTTTGAACATGGGAATCCGGCTCAAAATATCGTAGCTGTGCTGGGCATGCTTTTTCGAAATTTCATATTCCTGCGGTGTTAAACTGTCCGGCTTAAATAAGATGGCTTCCGGGATTTTCGCTTTGCCGACATCGTGCAGCAAAGCGCCCATTCCGAGAGTCATCAGCCGGTTGTGCTCGAGGTTCAAGGCTTTGCCCGTAATCAGACTATATATGCAGACATCCAGCGAGTGAGCATAATAGTAATCACACACGCCAGGAAAACCGGTAAGCTGTAGGATGGCATTTTGATAATTGAATATGGTCTCGATGATTCGCTCAACGATGGCGAAAGCATCTGCCGTGGATATCGGTTTTTCTTCTTTGATGGCGTCGAGTAAGGCCGCCACTTCCTGATAGGTTTTGGCGTAGAACTGTTGAATCGGATTGGGTAAGATGTCGGAGAGATCGACCTCGCCTGCAAAAACGCTGACCGTTTGGATTTGGCGTACTTTAAGCTGATTGATGTAGCTTGGTTTAATAACCGTTCCTTTACCCAACAGGAGGTTGCCGTTGAAAAAGACGTCTTTTTCAAGGATCATCCCGGGGCGGACTTCATTGATATTGAGTTCGTAATGGATTTGTTTCATGGTCAATCACCCGCTTGCGATGTCGAATTCTGGCTGTTTTTGTCTATTCTTAATTTAATTGTAACACAAAAGAGTTTCATAGATAAATAGTC
>JAKOSX010000085.1 GCA_029776595.1 Bacillota bacterium
GATCGATCTGTTCCATAGAAACTAAAATCGTTTTATACATTAAAGGGAAAGAAACCACGACTGCTGCGATAACCGTTGCCATCCAAGAAAATACGATAACTACTCCAATCCGGGCCAGAAGGTTCCCAAGGGGCCCGTTTTTACCGAAGAGCAATAATAAAAAATATCCGACAACCGTCGGAGGTAAAACCATAGGCAGGGTTAATGTCCCATCCAAAATACGTTTCCAAATTCTCGTACATCCAGCCAGCCGATAAGCGATCAAGATCCCGAGCACCAATGTAACGAACGTAGCTGCAACTGCTGTTTTTAAAGATATCCATAAAGGAGAAATATCAAAAGGCATGGTCATCATTCCTTTAACGACTTCTAATTGTTTATCAAAAATCCATGATCAACAAAGACCTTGTTCGCCTTGGTAGAAGTGAGATATTTAATAAACCGGCCGGCTTCTTCAGGAAACCTGCTGCCCTTAAGTACCGCCACCGGATATACAATGGGCGTATGGGACTTTTCCGGCACGATTGCCACCACCTTGACTTTGGCGGCGGACTTGGCATCCGTGTGATAAACGAACCCGGCATCCACGTTTCCGGTGGCCACCCACGTCAATACTTGTTTCACATCTTTGGCAAAAATCAGCTTCCCCTGGACTTCTGACCAGAGTTTCAAATAAATCAAAGCTTCACGGGCATACATTCCCGCCGGCACGCTGTCCGGATGGCCGACAGCCAGTTGGGTAAGGCGTTTGGAAGTTAAATCCGAAAACTTCGTGATCCATTCTCCCTGTTCCGACACAATTAACACCAAAGAATTCCTGAGTATATCTTTACGGGTCTTTATTAAAACCAATTGTTTATCTGCCAATAAATCCATATCTTTTTCTGACGCCGAAAAGAAGATATCGGCTGGGGCCCCTTGTTCAATCTGTTGCCGTAAAGAACCGGAGGATCCAAAATTTAAGATCAGCTTAACCTCGGGATTATTCTGTTGATACTGGGATGCAATGATTTGTAGCGGACCCTGTAAACTGGCTGCAGCCGAGATCATCAGTTGCGCCTTTTGTTTTCCGGAAACCGTTACCGAAAACAAGCTCAGCATCATGATAAATACTAAAAACAAGCTGTTGCTGATTTTATTAAAGCGAATCATCACCAATCACTCCATATTTATCATAATTTTTGCTGCAACTCAGTGTAAATCCGCTGGACTTCATCTAAGGTAAATCCTCGTTTATAAGTATTTGCCAACTGGCGTATTTTTTCTAATACCCTGGCCGTTTCCCCGTCATCCGCATGAATCCCCCGTTTCGCCAAACCATGTCGAATCATGGCTCTCCCCGAATGTTTTCCGTATACCAATTCCGTCCCGGACCCGCCGATCTCATCTGCGCTAAACGGTTCAAAGGTCCGGCCGTCGACTAACAATCCGTTGGCGTGGATTCCCGACTCATGGCGAAACACATCCGAACCGACAATGGGTTTATCTTTGGGAATATCCCGCCTGGCCATATCGGCCACCCGAAAACTCACCGGGTACAAGTCGGCGGTTCTCACGCCAAGATCCAGGTGCAACGAAAGTTTGGCCCCCATCACCACTTCAGCCAAAGCGGCGTTGCCGGCTCTTTCCCCGAGGCCGTTCACCGTGACGCTCACCGCCCGGGCGCCGCCGACGATAGCCGCCAGCGTATTGGCCGTGGCCATCCCCAAGTCGTTATGGCCGTGAAACTCCAACGCAAGCTCTGGGACGGCTTCAGCCAGTTTCCCAATGAGGCTTTGGGTTTGAAGCGGATTTAAGATACCCACCGTATCCGCGATCCGCAAGCGTTGCGCGCACAGACGGCAGGCTTCCTCAGCAAACCGGCGCAAGAAACTGATGTCCGCCCGCGAAGCATCCAGTGCACCCACAGAGACGAACTCAAACTCCGAACGGGCATACTCCATTAACCCTACCAACTGTTCCAAAACCCATGCTTCATCTTTTCTCAGAGACTGAATTTGAATGTCGGATACAGGAAAGGCCATGTGAACCCTTTGAATCCCGGTTTTTCGGGCCGCTTCCAGGTCACTGCGGTTGGCCCGGCACCAACAGAGTAATTGGGCGGATAACGGCAATTTCACCAATTGCCTGAGATCCTCCGTCTCCTCGTCCCCCATGGCGGGAATGCCTACTTCCAGTTCGGGGACACCCATCTCATCCAACATCCGGGCGATGGCCAGTTTCTCGTCCAAAGTAAACGCGACGCCCGGTGCCTGTTCTCCGTCGCGCAACGTCGAGTCAATCAGGCGAACCGGAGACAATATCCGTTGTTCCATGACACTCACCCCTTTTCCCCTTCACGTCAACAGATAATCTTTGCAGCTCGTTCCGGCTTCCAAAGCATCCAAAATCCGATCGATGGCTTCTTCGTCCAGATTGCCGTACCAGTATCCTTTCGGATAGATCACCATGGCCGGTCCTCTGTCGCATACCTGGAGACAACCGGTATTACTGATCATCACCCCGTCGATCCCCCGATCATCCACTGCACTCTGGAGATACTGAAGCAACGATCCGGCATCCCGTTTTCCGCAAGCCCCTTTCGGCTCGCCGACCACCCGCGAACTGGTACAGATAAAAATGTGATATTTGGGCTTTTCCATACTTATCCCCCTTTTATCCAGACGATGGTTTATTGCATTGCCGTCCCGTTTCGTTCACCCGCATCCCAATCCGTCGCCCTTACAGGAAAATCCGCAGCGGGTGACGGAAGCTTTGCTTCGGACCGACTTCCCGTTGGCCAGAGCCAACACCGCCTCGGCGATCAATCCTTCCGTCTCATAGACTTTAATACCGCTCTTTTTGAGGATATCCCGGGGCGTCTGTCCGATGCCGTTCACCAATAAGGCCTGACAGTCGCCGATAATCCGGCTTAACTCCCGCCACCGTTCCTCTCCGCC
The DNA here is from genome assembly GCA_029776595.1 of Bacillota bacterium. Classification (GTDB taxonomy): domain Bacteria; phylum Bacillota; class UBA4882; order UBA8346; family UBA8346; genus JAKOSX01. Next base: position 2,940 of record JAKOSX010000085.1, read on the forward strand.
ACCCGGCTTGGGCGTCGGGCGGATTTGGACCAATTCGACCGTATCCCCGTTCACTTTGTAAATGGAGAGCTCTTCTGCCTCTCCCAAGTGTCTGTTGATCAACAGACCTTCCATGGTTGCCACGGCCACATACGGCCGGTGCTGTTCAGGATAAAGGGGCAAAGCTGCGGCTTCCCTCAAAAACACCTGGGTTGCCGGATCCATTTTCGTCCCGATGCGTCCGGCGGCGTCCGCCCGGCACCGGGCACAATGTTTCATGAGAGGCATCCGCGGCTCCACCTGACTCCGGATATACTCCATGGTTTGGGGCGACGGAGCTTCCATCGCTTCAAAACGGCTGCCCCGAGCGGGATACAACGGAATACAATTCATGATATCCGCCTTCAGTTTCCGGGCTTTTTCCGCAATCTCCGGGATATGACCGTCATTAATGCCGGGAATGACAATGGTATTGATTTTAACGATAAACCCTCTTTGTTTTAATTGGGCCACGGCCGCTAACTGACGTTCCAGCAAAAGGGCGGCTCCCTCAGCCCCTCGGTAGACCACTTTGCCGTCCCGGACCCAGGCATAGATTTGGGCGCCAACCGCTGGGTCGACGGCATTCAACGTCAGCGTAACGTGGCTCACGCCCAGCTCTTTCAATGTTTCGATATACGGCAGGAGTTGCAATCCATTGGTAGAAAGACAAAACAACAATTCCGGGTGATATGTGCGAATCAGCCGGATGGTTTCCAAAGTTTCCTCAGGATTGGCCATGGGGTCCCCAGGCCCGGCAATGCCCACGGTGGAGATACGGGGATTAAACTTCAAATATTGTTTGATATATACCAAGGCCTGCCACGGGGAAAGCACGACGCTGGTCACTCCGGGGCGGCTCTCGTTGACGCAGTCATATTTCCGGTTGCAAAAATGGCATTGAATATTGCACTCGGGAGCCACCGGCAGATGGATCCGTCCGTATTGATGCCGGGCTTCACCGTTAAAACAAGGATGGTCCAAATGACTATATCCCATCATCATCACTTCCTTTGACATTTTTCCGTCTCAAATGTAGCTCCAGCCAATCGGCGATTGATCTTGCCTGGCACGGATCAGCGCATTCACAATCCGATCGAACAATTGCTGGGTCCCCCGGTATCCCATATGCAAGAGACGTGGGCCGCCGATGCGGTCGTGGATGGGGAAACCCACCCGTATCAACGGAATGCCATACCGGCGCGCCAACGGATACCCTTTGCTGTTTCCGATGAGCACATCCGGTCGGACCCTTTCGATGAGCATCCGGATGTCCTCAAAATCGACGCCTTCCGCCACTTCGGTCATCCCCTCTTCAGACTCAGGCAAGAGTTTTCTCAACTCTTCCGCCAGCTTCCCGCTTTTGCTGCCTGTGGCACATATCGCCGGAACCATGCCGACTTCCGCCAGAAATGACGCCATACCCAGGACCAAATCCGGTTCGCCGTAAACAGCCGCCTTCTTTCCATACAGATATTTATGGGCATCCACGTAAGCATCGATCAACCGTCCCCGTTCTTCCTGATATTTTCGGGGTATATCCCTCCCCGCCAGGATGGCCAGAGTCTGCATCAACCGATCCGTCTCTTTGATCCCCACCGGCAATCCCAGCGTATACCCTTCAACCCCGAACCGTTCTGCCAAATACTCCGCTGCATTCTGCTGACGGCGAATGCACCGTCCCAATTGAAGGGCTGCTTTGGAACGGCCCGCCGCCCGAATCTTACTGACAGGAGCTCCGCCGGGGGCAATTATCTGGTATGTATCCCAGATCACGCCGTCCATCGTCTCCGAATAGTCCGGCAGCATCAAAAAATCCAGTCCGAAATCGATCAAAATCTCTTTCAACAACCGTAAGTCAGCCGCAGAAACCATGCCGGGAAAGATCGTTACCATGCTTTTTTTGGGGCCGCCGGAGGCCACCTGTTGGATCACGGCCTGAACCGCATCATGGAAACCGTCAATATGAGACCCTTGATAACTCGGCGTCGATACAGTGACCAACACCGGTCGGCCCGGCGCACCGTATTCCCTCTTGAATTCATCAAGGATTAATCGGACATCGTCCCCGATGGTTTCGCTCAGACAAGTTGTTGCAATGCCGATGAGAGCGGGCCGGTATTGCGAAATCACGTTCTGCAACGCTTGTTTCAAATTGGCACCGCCCCCGAAGATGGTGCTGGATTCACTGAAATTCGACGAGGCAATATCCACGGGTTCCTTAAAATGACTGATGAGATACCGCCGGATATATGTGGCACAGCCTTGCGAGCCATGCAGGAGTGGGACGGCCCCTTCGATGCCCCGGAACACCAGGGAGGCTCCCAAGGGATTGCATAATTTACAGGCATTAATCGTCACTTCACGGGCATACGGTTCGTGAGCATTCATCATGGACATCTCCCCTCGTTTCGGACTGCATGTAGCGGGGTGTAAATTGCCATACCGGACTCATCACCGACTGATACACTTCTGCGGCGAAATTCAGCATGCCCACAAACCCTGCCAACGCAATTTTCCGTTCATGGTTATGATCGCAAAAACCAATACCCAATTTATAAGCGATGGGCCGCTCTTTCACCCCGCCGATAAACAGCGATACATTTTTCTCGCGGATAAAATGCGACAGTTCCACAGGATTGGAATCATCCACGATGATGGTGCCATCGTCGCACAATTCCTTGAGCAACGCATAATCCTGTTTACTCCCGGTTTGAGACCCGACCACCACCGTTTCCATCCCCAGCAGGCGCAATGCTTTCACCAACGAAAAGGCTTTAAAGGCTCCTCCGACGTAAACGGCGGCTTTTTTCCCAGCAAGAGCTTTCCGGTATTCGAGAAGCTTTGGATAAACGGCCCGGATTTCACCGCTGACCAACTCCTGGGTCCGTTTCATCATTTCCGCGTCCTTAAAAAACCTGGCCACACCATACAACGCTTCCGCCATATCCTCGATACCGAAATAGGAGACCTGCAACGAATGGATTCCGTATTTTTCCTTCATCAATTTGGCCAGATAATTCATGGAGCCCGAACACTGCACCAGGTTTAAGGCTGCGCCGTGGGCCCGTTCGATCTCTTTCACCCGGCCGTCTCCGGTGATCCCGGCTACCACTTCCACACCCATCCGGCGGTAGTAGTCCTTAATGATCCAGATTTCGCCGGCCAGATTATAATCGCCCAATATGTTCACGCTGTATTTTGAGATCCCATCCGTCGGGCCCCTGCCGATGAGCTGCATCAATGCGGCACAAGCCGCTTTATATCCGTCTTTTTTGGTCCCTTTGAACCCTTCCGAATGGACCGGTATCACCGGTATCCCCTTGAGGGCGCTGACCTTCTTGCACACCGCCTCCAGATCATCGCCGATAACTCCCACAATGCACGTACCGTAAACAAAAACGGCCTCCGGGCGATAGCGTTCGATCAACTGAATCAGCGCCTGATAGAGTTTGGGTTCGCCGCCATGAATCACCTCATACTCCCGCAAATCCGTTGAAAAACTGAGACGATGCAGCTCCGGCCCGGATGAAAGGGCACCCCGGATATCCCAGGTATACGCGGCACATCCCGCCGGACCGTGAACCAGATGGACGGCATCGGCGATGGGGTACAACACCACTCGGGAACCACAAAAGACACAGGCCCGCTGGCTGACCGAACCGGCCAGACTCTGCTTTTCACAGTCGAACTCAAAAGGAGCTTCTCCTTTACGAAAAACCTGTTTTTTCCGTCCGTCCAACACTTTCACGGCCGTCACCTCCGCTCTTTCCTGCGTTACATCACCAATTCGAAACTCTCCTCCGGACAATCCCGATCTTGACGGTCCATGATGGCCCCAAGGATCTTTTCCACCAGCCGCAACGCGCCGATGTAACCCACCGTCGGGAAATAGGAATGCCCGATCCGGTCCAAAATGGGGAAACCTATGCGGATAAAGGGAATATCTTCATCCCGGGCGATAAATTTGCCATAGGTATTTCCCATCAAAAGATCCACCGGTTCGTTTTTGATCCATTGATGCAATAGATAAATGTCCCCGGCTTGTTTAAACTTTGCCTCCGGAATCTCTTCCAACACCCGGCTCATTTGTTCTTCAAACTTTTTGCCCGGCGTTCCGGTGACCACATAGACCGGCCGCATGTTCAACGTGACCAAAAATTCGCTTAGCGCCACCAATTGGTCAGGATCGCCGAACAATGCCACCCGTTTGCCATAGAAGTAACTTTGCATATCACTGATGGCATCAACCAAGCGTCCCCGCTCGGCATTGATGGATTCGGGCACTTCCACTTTGGCCATTCGCCGTAACGTATCGATGAACCGGTCCGTAGCCAGCAGGCCGTAGGGTATGTCAAGAATTTCATAGGGAACATTGCATTTGGCGTCCAACGCTTCGGCTGCAGCCGATGAAGCGAAGTGCCCCAAGGCGATGGTTCCCATACTGTCTCCGATGGACTGCAACTCTTTCACGGTAACCCCGCCTTTGGGATAAAACTGATGCCTTCCGGTGAGCGGCGCATCCAATACATCGGACGTATCGGGGAACATCACCGTCGTAACGCCCATCTCCCGGGCCAGCCGCTTAATCTCCCGCATATCGGAAGGTTCCACCCACCCCGGGATGATATTGATCTGGTCCAATTTTTTCCCGCCGGACTCGGCGAAATAATGAACCATTCCTTTGACCATGTTGGCAAAGCCGGTAACATGGGAACCCACGAAACTCGGAGTATTGCAGTGGATTACATACTTGCCTTCCGGGATTTCGCCGTCCTCTCTGGCCCTCGCCAGGATCTGCGGGATATCGTCGCCGATAACCTCGCTCAAACAAGTGGTATGCACCGCAATGACATCCGGGTTATACACCGTAAAAATATATTGTATCGCTTCCAGCAGGTTGGCTTGCCCGCCGAACACCGAGGCCCCTTCCGTGAACGAACTGGTAGAAGCCATGACCGGTTCTTTATAATGCCGTGTCAACGTGCTCCGGTGATACGCGCAACACCCTTGGGAGCCATGGCTGTGGGGCAAACAATTGTGAATCCCCAGCGCCGCATACATGGCCCCAATCGGCTGACACGTCTTCGCCGGATTCACGGTTAAAGCCGACCGTTCTTTGATCTCTTTGTCCGTATGCCGTAATAACATCTGACTCGCCTCCCAACTATTTCACATACGTCGCAATCAATTCCGGACTTTTCTGCCATGGAGCCTGGATATAATTCCATATTTTGGAGTTTACCAAACGGTCAATATCGTGGTAAAAATTGACAGCTCCTCTGAACCCGGCATATGGACCGCTATAGTCGTAGCTGTGCAATTGCTTGCAGGGGACACCCATCTTTTGAATGACATATTTTTCTTTGATCCCTGCGCAGAAAATATCCGGTTTGTGATATGCGATCAGCTTCTCCATCTCATAATGGCTGATATCGTCGATAACCAAAGTCCCTTTAGCCATTTGGGCCATCATGCCCTCATAATCGCTAAACTCAAAGCCTTGGGCTTTTAACTCAGCCACTTCCGCTTCGGTTTTGCGGAAACGGTAACGCTCCGGATCGGGCTCCACCGTAAGTTCCTCGATATTCCGGCTGTCTGCGTCGATTTTTATCTTGGGCAACACCCGGCGTCCCTCGTAGTCGTCCCGATGGGCAAATTCGTATCCGGCCGCCACGGTCTTCATGCCCAATTCCGAAAAGAGATCCTGATAATGATGGGCACGGGAACCGCCGACAAACAACATCACCGTTTTCCCTTCGCAACGGGAACGGGCCTCCGCACGGTGCTTCTCCACTTCCGGCATTTCTTCGGCAATGACTGCCTCCACCCGTTCCGTCAATTCCGGGTCTCCGAAATATTTGGCGATTTTTCGCAAAGACTTCGCCGTGGACTCGGCTCCGATAAAGTTCACTTTGATCCAGGGAATCCCGTACTTGACCTCCATCATGTCGGCCACATAGTTGATGGAGCGATGACACATCACGCAGTTTAAGTCGGCCGTATGGGCATTGGCAAAATAATCGTAAGAGGAATTACCGCTAAAAGTGGCAATCAAATCAATGCCGCATTTCTCCAGAATCCGTTCGATTTCAAAGGCATCGCCGCCGATGTTGTACTCGCCCAGCAAATTAATCTTATATTTGCTGTCCCGTACCGTATCATCCAAGCCGATGACGTGCTTGAACAGCTGATTGTTGGCAATATGATGGCCCGCAGACTGGCTGACGCCTTTATACCCTTCACAGCTGAATCCGAAGACGTTGATCCCCAGCTCTTCTTTCATCTCCCGGGCCACCGCATGAACGTCATCTCCGATGAGGCCCACCGGACACGTGGCAAAGATGCCGATGGCTTTCGGTTTAAAAATCTCGTATGCTTCTCTTACGGCCTGACGCAATTTCTTTTCGCCGCCGAAAACAATGTCGTCTTCCTGCATATCCGTTGAAAAGCAATAATTCATCAGATTATAGTCATTGTCGTCAATGGGCTTGGTTTGGTTGCGCCGGGTCAACCAGCTGTAAAAACCGCAACCGATGGGCCCGTGAGTAATGTTCACGATATCCCGGATAGGCCCCACGACCACGCCTTTGCACCCGGCATAGGTACACCCCCGTTGGGTAATGATGCCGGGAATGGTTCGGACATTGGCTTCGATCTCCGGCATGGTCTCAGGATTCGGGTCGTTGATGACCATATGTTTAGCCCGCTTCCGCGCGGCCTTGGTAGGATATACCTTCAGCAGCTTCTCACGGGTCGTTGCAAATACTTCTGCTAAATTTTCTGACATTTTGTTCAGCCTCCTTATGAACCAACTTTATAAAGCATCCAAAACCGTGTCACCGCTTTCACCGGTACGGATCCGAATGGCATCCAGGGTCGGCATGACAAAGATTTTTCCGTCGCCGGGTTGGCCGGTTTGATTGACTTCAATGATGGTATCCACCGTCTTTTGAACCAGTTCGTCCGGGACGATAATCCATAACAGCCGCTTCGGAACAAGCCGGGGGCCTTTACCCAATTGGGCGATGGCCTCCTCATACCCCTCCTTGGCCCCATCCAGCAACGTATAATCCACATTGCCTTTGCCGCGTCCCATCACCCGGCCCGTTGCGGTGAAAGAGGAAATTCCGGCTTCCGCCAAAGCCTTCTTAGTCTTATTCATCATGTTCATCCGGATTACAGCCATGACTTCTTTCATCGCGAACGCCTCCTTTACACCTCTTTGACGCCGGAACTCACTGTGTAAACCTCTTGCACCGGAGTGACAAAGATTTTACCGTCGCCGAAAGAGCCCTTTTCTCCGGTCCGGGCGCTTTCTATAATGGTCTTCACGACAAAATCTTTGTCCTTATCGGGGATAACCACGATTAACAGTTCTTTGGGTAGCTCATCATAATGGACTTCTCCGATTTTCAGGCCCCGTTGCTTTCCACGACCAAAAACAGCCACTTTGGTCACTGCCGGAAAGCCGGCATCCATCAATGCCGCCAACACATCGTCGGATTTTTCCGGGCGAACAATCGCTCGAATCATCAACATCTTAATTCCTCCTTAAATTCGATTCACTAATTGGCGATTCCGAACTCGATCAACAAGTTTTCCAACGCTTCGATGGAAAGGGGTTTCGGAATCACAAACATGTCGTTCTCGTCAATTCGCTTCGCCAGCGTCCGGTATTCGTCCGCCTGCGGATGGCCGGGGTCATAATCGATGACCGTCTTCCGGTTGATCTCCGCTTTCTGAACCATATTGTCGCGGGGCACGAAATGAATCATCTGGGTCCCCAAACGTTTAGCCAATTCTTCGATCATCTGCCGTTCATTATCCACTTTCCGGCTGTTACAGATCAATCCGCCCAATCGGACTCCGCCCGCTTCAGCATACTTAACAATGCCTTTACAGATGTTATTGGCCGCATACATCGCCATCATTTCCCCGGATACCACGATGTAAATCTCCTGGGCTTTTCCTTCACGAATCGGCATGGCGAACCCGCCACAGACCACGTCGCCGAGAACGTCGTAAAACACATAGTCCAGTTCCTTATCCTCTTCAAAAGCGCCCAATTGTTCCAGTAAGTTGATGGAGGTGATGATTCCCCGTCCGGCACATCCGACGCCCGGCTCCGGACCGCCCGACTCCACGCAGAGCGTCCCGGAAAAACCGTTACGCATGACCGCATCCAGGTCCACATCTTCGCCTTCATCCCTCAACGTATCCAGTACGGACTTTTGGGCCAACCCTCCCAAAAGGAGCCGGGTGGAGTCCGCTTTGGGGTCGCAACCAACCACCATGACCTTCTTGCCCATTTCAGCCAATGCGGCGACGGTATTTTGGGTCGTCGTCGACTTACCGATACCGCCTTTGCCATAGATTGCAATCTTCCTCATGTGCTCTACCCCTTTCGTGTTAGGTATATGTAATATATTGCCTTATGGTTATATATTTTACAGGTCAAAATAGTCTTCGTCAATTCAAAAACTGACATTTTCATTACATTAGGCGTTAAGATTATGTTACGTATTCGTCAGAAGTTTACAGTGACATGACAAATAAAAAAAGCTGTCCCATAATGGGACAGCCATTGTTATTGTTATCGGCTGATCAGGAAGATAATATGGAATCGGTATGAATCGGAATCAGAATCGGTAGAGCATCCCCAGAGTGAAACCGCCCATGGTGGTGTCCCGATCCAATGCATCATACGGCGACGGAGCGTCCACTTTGAAACCTAATTGGCTGTACCCGGCCGTGATGGCCATCTTGTCATTGACCATATACGTAAATTTGATACGGGGTACGGTAACGCCACCGTCAACTTTGGTCGGAAGCGACGAATAACTGTCATATTTAAAAGAGTCGTCAAGCGAATATTGGAACGTGACGCTGACGAAGAATTTCTCCGAGAAGAATTGGGTATAGTCCACTCCGAGCAACGCATTGCTCCTAAGTTCGTATGCCCCTTTGGCATCCAAGCTCAGCGTCGAAAGGGTAACATCCAATTTGGAGGCCCGGGCGTCGAGAACGCGATATCCGGCTTTTAAGCTCAACAAGGAAACATCGACGTGCCCGCCGACTTCGCCTTCCCCGTACTCCAGTCCCGCTTTCCATTTACCCTTGGAAAAACCGGCGCCGATAAAAGCAGCATCCAAGTCCTGATCAGCTTGTCCTTTAGTATCCACTTCGCCGTTGAAAAACCGATCCATATAAACCATTCCTGAAGCCAATGAAGCGTGCGAAAATCCGATAACCATCATCGCCAAAAGCAAAAAGATAAAAAACAATTTAATCACGTATAGAACCTCCTTAAAGTTAGTTTAATGAAGTTATTATACCATGGATGACCAAATATGTCTAACATAACTATTTTCTGACAAAACAATAGAAAAACCGTCATTTTAGCTCAAAATGACGGTTTAATACATTCATATGCACTTACTATTAATTAGCACATCCCGCCAAACCGAGAATAATCGCAATCGCAATGAAAATTCCCTGTTTCCGGTTGGCTTCCCTCAAATTTGCGTTTTCCGTCTTCAATATGGCCACTTCATTCTCCAATTGTTCGACGCGTTGCTTAAACGCCAACAAATCAGTGATAATTTGCTGAATTTCTTTCTCCAGCTCCATCTGTTCCTGATTGACATTTTGCAGGCCGGCGTTGATCTTGGTAATATCCTCTTTAAAGATTTGATCCTGACGCGTCAGTTCGTCCAATTTTTTCGAAAGCGAACTGTTTTCCGTCAGAACTTTGACCAATTCCTCCCGGAACTCATTGGTCAGGCTCCGCAATAACTTCACATCTTCCCGGCTGGCCGCCGTGTTGCCCGAAGCCGCTTCCTTCAAAATTTTCGCAACCACCGTGGCCAATGTATACCGATCCACCGGTTGATCGCCCCGGAACGTCTGATCTTGGTACAACGCCAAATACCCTTTGTCCACCAGTTGCTTCACCGCCTGATAAGCCCAATGATTCGGCGGCACATCCACCGGATTGGCCCCTGCAGCCCAGGCACAGGTCACGGCGGACATTGTCAGCAATACCGTGACGACCATTACTAAACCCCATTTGTTCAGATTCTTCATTTTTTCTCCCCCTCAATTAAGTATTTTACTGTCGACCATTCATAAGGAAGAATCTCTCCCTGCCCATTCATCACTTTAACCTTGGGCAACTCGATTACGCCTTCTCCGGAGCCAATCACCATCCAGTCCAACCGGCATAAGGTGGTTTTTTCGCCGTTAAACGGTTGCGACCGTTTCCCCGCTACCGCATGGACCAAACCGATGTTCCGGTCATTGGTGCCGCCGTCCCATACCGCCAATGTCCCGTCATCTTCCACCAACATGGTCCCCCGTGAGACATTGACCAAGCGCAACTGGGACGGATTATATTTGATATCCAATTCAAACGCACTGGCATCATATAAGTTATAGGCTGTCAAATCCACCGAAAAAACCTGTCCCGGCCGGAGCTCTTTAGGCACCGCCAACTCCAGCGTGAAGGGGAGCGAAGGAATGGCCACCGCTCCGGGAACTTCAAAGGGAAGAATATTGGAACCGCTTACCCTCACCTTAAAGCTGCCGTTTTTAAATCCCCGGACCGGATTA
>JAKOSX010000086.1 GCA_029776595.1 Bacillota bacterium
CCTCTGAGAACTGATATGAACAATCCCCCTCAAAGAGGGGGATTTTAATTGAAAATCACTTGGTTGCGGCCGCTTCCTCCACAGTCTCTGCTTCCGCGCCTTCCATGTCTTTGGTATGAGGAATGACCAAATTGAGCACAATGCCCACGATGGTGGCCAAGGCCATCCCGTGGAGTGCAAATTGCCCGATGGCAATCTCGGCCTTACCGATTCCAATGACCAAAATCACGGAGGCGATAATCAGATTCCGTTTCTGCGAAAAGTCGATGCCGGCTTCCACCAACATCCGAATACCGGCGGAAGCGATGATCCCGAAAAGCATGATGCTGATCCCACCCATTACCGGAACAGGGATGGTGGCGATCAAAGCACCGATTTTCGGTATAAAGGACATGATCGTAGCAATGACGGCGGCACCGCCGATGACCCAGACGCTGAATACCCGGGTAATAGCCATCACTCCGATATTCTCACCGTATGTCGTATTGGGAGGTCCGCCCAGGAGCGCTGCGAAAGCCGTGGCAAGGCCGTCACCGCTTAAGGAGAGGTGCATGCCCGGATCTTTGATAAAGTCCCGGCCCACCACTTTATTGGTGACGATCAGATGCCCGATATGTTCGGTAATGGTCACCAAAGCCACCGGTGTAATGGAGATAATCGCTTCCCAGGTGAATTTGGGGGAGATAAAATTGGGGACTGCAAACACCGAAGCGTTTTTCACGGCGTCAAAGTTAATTTGGCCGGTCGCCAGGGCAAACAAATAACCGCCGATGATCCCGACCAAAACCGGAATCACCCCCAAAAACCCTTTGAAAAAGACCGACGCGATAATGGCAATCACCAAGGCTACCATGGCCGTCAGGTAATTCTGCGATGCCATGCCAACCGCCGTCTCCGCCAAGGCGAGCCCAATGACGATAACAACCGAACCCACAACCACCGGAGGCAACAGCTTGTCCAGCCATTTCGTACCAAACTTGGCAATCAATGCGGCTACCATCAGGTAAAGCAGACCGGCAAAGAAACAGCCGCCCATGGCTACCGCAATTTTATCCGGATCGCCGAGCGTTCCGGCTTTTGTTCCGATTATTGCCTGCATTCCGGCGATAAAGGCGAAGGAAGAACCAAGATACGCCGGTATTTTACCCTTGGTAATTAAGATATAAAGCAAAGTGCCTACGCCGCTGGTGAATAAAGTGACTGACGTATCGAGGCCTACCAGATAAGGAACGAGGACCGTCGCCCCGAACATCGCGAACAAATGTTGCAAACTCAAAGGGATACTCTGAAGCAATGGTAAACGTTCATCTACGTCAACTGTTTTTCCAATCATCGATTGATCGCCTCCGTTATTATTGTTTGTATGTTTAACCGTTTTTCCGGTTGAAACCATAAAAAAATCCTCCGCAAGGAGGAAGAAACTTTTCCAAGTTCCTCCCTTTTTTGCCTCACGGGACAAACTTAAAGGGGTCCGGAAAACTAATGGGGTTCATTTTCAGTTTCGGTGATGACCACCCGGTCCTCGCCATCCACCTCGGTCAATCGCACATGAACGATTTCCCTTCTGGAGGTGGGAAGATTCTTTCCGACATAATCGGCACGGATGGGCAACTCACGATGGCCTCGGTCAATTAACACCGCCAATTGGATTTGACGCGGCCTCCCCAGGTCCATCAGGGCGCCCAAGGCGGCACGAACCGTCCGGCCTGTAAATAATACATCGTCGACCAGAACGATTTTCTTATTCGTTATATTAAACGGGATTTCCGTCCGGTGAAGCACCGGCTGAGGCGAGATCAGCGACAAATCATCCCGATAAAAGGTGATGTCCAGCATTCCGACGGGAATATCCACCCCTTCATGCTGCTTGATAAACGCAGCCAACCGGTTGGCTAAAGGCACTCCCCGGGTTCGGATTCCGATCAGCACCAAATCCGATGTCCCTTTGTTCCGTTCGGTAATCTCGTGGGAAAGACGGTATAATGCCCGCCGAATATTCTCTTCATCCATCACTTGTGCTTTTATCACACCCGACATCGTCACGCCTCCCCCGGACACAAAAAAACCTTCTTACGCCAAGGCATAAGAAGGTTAAACTACGAGCTTTATTACCGACACCTTCCTAGCCTCGCCGGACTAGTATTAAAGGCCTTACTTTAAGCTCAAGTTTATCAAAAAATACAGAGCCTGTCAACGAAAAAATCTGAATACTAATGAGGTTCTGTCTTGGGGTTCACCAAAGAACCCTCTTGGCACATGGAACAGCCGTCACATATAAAAACCCTAGGCTCAAACACACTCAGGATGGTCTGGACCATTTCCGAATTGGCCGATAGGTGAAGCACGATCTTCCGGGGAGCAATGGTAATTAAGGCGCTTAACAGCCAGTCCTCATATTCCACTTCCGGTTCCAATTCATGCAAAATGCCGGTGATTTGGTCCGGTTTCACCGGCTGGTTAATTTCATCTAAAAAATAAACCTCCTGTTTACTTTGGACCAACACATGAACTTCATCGATCTTCGGTTCCTGGATTTCCACAAAATAACGAAGCAACTGGATAAATTCCCGGTATTCCTTCTCCATAATGAAGTTTTCCACGGCCTTCTCCACCGCCGTGGTCATTTCCCGAAAATACGCTTTCAGGCGGAAACGGAGAAACCCTTCCAAATACAAATGCGAATTATGGAGCAAATATTGGCTGACTTCCTTAAAAACCATATGATGACGGTTTGCAGCGTCAACGTCGAATTCCTTGAGCGCCTGAAGGTGGACATAGGCATTTTCGATGATGGTCTGAGCGTCTTTCTCGTCAAAATCCTGGTATTTATGTTTTAAAATCCGGTGCATGCAGGTTTTCGTCACCGGATTCATAATTAAGTCGGTAATGACATTGGCCAAATAATGGCGAAACATGGATTCGGATGTGGCATTGGAGCCGTTTTCGACTTCGAAATCACAGTTGAAAAAGTGAAATTTCCCAGCCGGCTTTTCGCTGAATTTCAGCTTAATCCCTTCACGGGAAAGGAAATTTAATTCATTAAAAAGATTCTCCCGGATCTCCGGTTGAACCATAAGCGTCCCGATTGTATACGTTGACATTGTTACCTCCCGCATTCTTAGCACTATTATATGTGAGGGAAAGTTTTTGTATACTGTGGAAGAAAGGGGCAAAATCCGGCTTTTTCCTGTAACCAAACAATAAAAAAACGGGCTAAATAGCCCGTTAAAAATCGTAAAATATATGGTGGGGAAGAACGGAATCGAACCGCTGGCCTCTACGATGTCAACGTAGCGCTCTAACCATCTGAGCTACTCCCCCATCGGCAAAACCTATTTTAACATCAAAACCGCTGGCCGTCAAGGGAAAATATGAAGAATATTTTTCCGAGCAGGCAAAGAGCAGCCGCTTAATGCTTTTTGCGCATCGTGTAATGGGTATGCAGCAGATGATGGGACTTTTCGCCCAACGGCTCGCCCAAATATTCTTCGTACAGCCGTTTCACTGCCGGATTTTCATGGGACTTCCGGATAGCCATCCCTTGGTCTTCTTCATAAATGGCTCTCATCCTGGCTGTCCGGGTCTCCGTATTGGTCGGAAAAGGCTGGCCGCCGCCGCCGATACATCCGCCAGGACAACACATAATCTCAATAAACTGATAGTCGGCCGTGCCGTTTTTCACTTTCTCCATCAAGTGGCGGGCATTGGCTAAACCGTGGGCCACAGCCACTTTCACGGTGGTCCCGTCCATATCGACAGCCGCTTCTTTTACTCCTTCCAAGCCCCGGACTTCTTCCAAGTCCAGCCTGGGAAGTTCTTTCGAAGTCACCACTTCATACACAGTCCGCAGGGCCGCTTCCATCACGCCGCCGGTGGCTCCGAAGATGACGCCCGCACCGGTGGATATGCCCAGCGGTTCATCAAAAGCCTCATCCGCCAGCGCCTTAAAATCGATCCCTGCTTCGCGGAACATCCGCCCCAATTCCCGAGTGGTCAGTACCACATCCACATCGGGTAAGCCGTGGTTCTGGAGTTCCGGCCGTTGACATTCGAACTTCTTCGCAGTACACGGCATAATCGAGACGACGAAGACTTTCTCCGGATCGATCCCCGCTTTTTGGGCATAATAGGTTTTGGCCAGCGCTCCGAACATCTGTTGCGGAGACTTGCACGTGGACAGGTGATCCAGCAGCTCCGGATAAAAATGTTCACAATATTTGATCCACCCGGGGCTGCAGGAGGTAATCATCGGCAAAACCCCATGGTTCTTCATCCGGTAGAGCAATTCATTGCCTTCCTCGATGATGGTCAAATCCGCTGCGAAATCCGTATCAAAGACTTTATCAAAACCCAACCGCCGTAGCGCAGCCACCATTTTCCCCGTCACTTTACTGCCTGCCGGTAAGCCCATTTCTTCGCCGATAGCCACCCGGACGGCCGGAGCCGTCTGAACGATCACATGAAGGTCCGGGTTGGCCAGGGCGGCCCAGACTTTTGCGGTATCGTCCACTTCGGACAAGGCGCCCACCGGACATACCTGGATACACTGACCGCAGAGGACACAGGAGACGTCGCCAAGCTCGCAGTCGCCGGCGGGAGCGATCTGGGTTTCCATTCCCCGATGGATCGGATAAATGGCCCCCACCCCCTGGACCTGATGGCAAACAGCCACGCAACGACGGCATAAGATACATTTGGAATGGTCACGGACGATGGATACCGTTGAGCAATCAGGATCTTTGGCGAATTTTTCCGTCCGTTCGAACCGTTGGGAACGGATCCCCATCTTTTCCGCCAGGCGTTGCAGTTCGCATTGTTGGTTACGGATGCAATTCAAACAGTCTTGAGGATGATTGGACAGCAACAACTCCATATTGACCCTGCGGGCTTCCCGCACTTTAGGCGTTGAAGTTCTTATCACCATGCCATCGGTTACCGGTTGAGAGCAGGCCGCCTGCAACGTACGGGCACCTTCGACCTCTACCAGACAAAGCCGGCACATGGCTTTGGTGTCAAGATCCGGATGATAACAGAGAGTTGGAATTTCAATGCCAGCTTGTTTCGCTGCATTTAAGATGGTTGTACCGGCAAAGACTTCCACGGTGGTACCGTCGACGGTTACTTTTACTTTTTCCAACGCATTCATCCCTTCCGTATCCTCAATGGTCTTAAGGAATTTGTTCGTTTTTTCACAAAGTCGATCGAATTAAATAGGACCACCGTCCTCTATTCCTATCGATTTTGCAATATTTACTAATTTGATTATAACGAATTCATCTGTTACAGTCAACTTTTTACAATCGGCGGTCACGATTCCATCCGTTGGCATACGCTCAAACTGCCCATACGCTGGCGGATAACATCTGTTAACTTTCTGCCGGTTCGGGGATTGATGATGTTGGAGTCCAGTTCAACCAGCGGCAGCAGGACAAAAGAACGTTCTTCCAATTTCAAATGAGGCACGGCCAAATCGGCGTTTTCGAAAACCCAGTCGTTGAAGAGGAGCAAATCCAGATCAATAACCCGGGGACCGTACCGGACGGTTTTTTCCCGCCCCATCTCCTGTTCGATGGTTTTTAAGACTCTCAGCACGGCCGTGGGTTTCCAATACCCGTCAACCTCAAAACGGGCAGCCTGATTGAAAAACCAGGGTTGTTCCACCAGCTCCACCGGTTCACTCCGGTAAACCGAAGAAACTGTGGCTTTCGCCTGAAAACGCTCTTCCATCCGGCGCACCGCATCGGCCAAATACGCCAGGCTGTCCCCGAGATTGGACCCTAATCCGATATAAATTTTATTCCTGTTTTCTGATGGCATCGCACATTTTCACTGCCCGGGAAACCGCTTGGACGTCATGGACCCGGATAATCCCGGCTCCTTGAGCGACGCCCCAAACCACGGTGGCAATGGTCCCTTCCATTCGTTCTTCGACCGGCAGATTTAACGTTAATCCGATCACCGATTTCCTGGAGGTTCCCAGCAATACCGGGCGTCCTAATATTTTCAGCTCATTTAAATTTTGCAATATATTCAGATTATCTTCATACGTCTTGGCAAAACCTATTCCAGGGTCGACGATGGTCTTTTCCGGATCCACTCCGTACTTCACGGCAATCTCCAGGGATTCGCTTAAGCTGTCAATCACTTCGGACATAAGGTTTTGATAACCCGGTTGGGACTGATTATGCATCAACACGACCGTCGCGTCGGCTTCGCCGCAGATTTTAGCCATTCGATGCTCCGGATCATGAGGCCAACGCAGTCCCCAAACGTCGTTGATGATCGTTGCCCCCATGTCCAAAGCTTTTTCGGCGATGACCGGCTTATAGGTATCGATGGAAATAGGAACATCCACCGCCTTAACCAGCTCTTTAAGCACTGGAAATAATCGGGCCGCTTCTTCCTCTTCCGATACCGGGGCTCCGCCGGGCCGGGTAGATTCGGCTCCGATATCCAGGATATCCGCACCGGCGGCAATCATCTGTTGGGCCTGTTCAATTGCTGCATCGATCGCATTGAAGCCTCCATGCAGCCCGTCTTTGGAAAAGGAGTCCGGCGTCAAATTGATAATACCCATGATTAAAGTACGTTCCGAAATATCGTAATACCGGTCGCCGATTTTCAATTTGGGATGAGCATTCCGGTAATTATCGAGGGCCTCTGAAAGTTTTTGGGCCACATCCGCCAACCCGAACGGTTGCTGTTTCAATTTCTCAATCAGCTGGCGGAGTTGACGAAGAGTGCCACCAAGCATCACTTCATGTTCCTTGGATTTATCGGACTCCGTCCAACTGCACACTTGCCATGATACCGCTGCGTCAGCTCCCCTGGCCAGCATCTCCTGTTTGATAATGGCAGCCTGCCGGTACGTCAACCCGTAAATCTTCACCACATAATGTTCAAATTTATCTTCCATAATGTCTATGCCGCGAGGATCGACGCCGATGCGCCGCATCTCTCCGCGCAGTCGTCTCTCTTCCAGGGCCTGATTGATCGTAATCCGTTTGATAATCGAAATCACCTCGTTACATTATTCCACAATCCTGCGGCTATCCCCTTCTTTCCATAAAAAAAAATAGAGCTTCAAAGCGCTCTATTTTAACTGATTGTTTATTCTCATTCCGTCATTCATCCACCCGAAACGCCAGATGAAGATCGGCTTTATACTCGACCACCCTCCCGTTTTGCACGGTCGCCGTCAAATTTTTAACCTCTACGCCGGTAATATTGTGAATGGTTTCCGATGCTTTACTGACAGCTTTATCAATAGCATCTTTCCAACCATCCGGAGAATCCGCCACCAATTCAATAACTTTAACCACACTCATTCCATCTCCACCTCTCCGTCTCGATTCCGCTTCTATCGTAAACGAGCTTTGCCCGTGTCGAAGCCTTCGGCTGGGAAGCAGCATACAAGAACAAGATACCTGTCAGCAAAATGAGCAATCCCATGATGAAAAATATTAATCCCGATTTTCGTACCATTCTCATCACCGGGATTAGTATTTGACAAAAAAGATGAAGGTATGCAAAGGGAAAATCTGATGAAATTATGAAATAAGCATTTTTCTTTTGACAAATCAGCCGACAATTAATATGTAATATAATCAAGCCCATGAACCGCCACAAAAGGCTTGTAAGAATTCGGAGGGATCGCTATGAACATTATCCGACGTATGTTAATCATTTTAGGGCTGGCCTTTTTGTTTGCCCTCGCCATACAGCCCATGGCGCCCCCGGGACTTTCCGCAGCAGGAAATGAACGGCTCCAAACCGACGGTTCCATTCCACTTCCTCCGCCCGAACATCCCCGGTTATTCCTCCGTCGGCAGGACCTGGATGAATTGCGGCGGAAAATCGGGCATCCTTCCGTTAAACCCATCTGGGAAAAAACCGTCGCGGCCCAAAAATATGCCAATGACGACAAAAATCTCGAAAAGAAACGCCTGGCCTTTGAAGCCTATGCCTTGAAATATCTGATCGACGATAACCCCGTTCTGGGACGGTGGGCCATTAACCTGGCCTTGGATTATTTTGATAAAGTCACATTTCCGCCAAAAAAAGATGTGACCCGGGACATCGGCCGGGCAATCACCGGTGGTTCCATCGTGTATGACTGGTGTTACCCCCTCTTGTCAGCCCAGGAAAAAAAGACCTTCATCCGTCATTTCATCCGCTTGGCGCAAACGATGGAAGTCGGTTTTCCACCGGTGAAACAAAGCGCTCTGACAGGCCATGCCGGTGAAGCCCAACTCTTTCGGGATCAGCTAAGTATGGGCATTGCCGTCTATGACGAGGATCCCACCATCTACCATCAGGTTGCGAAACGGCTGTTTTCCGAGTTTATACCGGCCCGGAATTTCTTTTATTTATCCCACCTCCATCACCAAGGCGACTCCTATGGTATGTATCGGTATCAATGGGAGATGATGGCCGCCTGGATCTACCGGAGAATGGGATATCCGCAAATATTCTCGGCCCATCAGGGCCAATTACCGTATTATTGGATTTATATCCGCCGGCCTGACGGCCAGATGCTTAGAAACGGCGACTGCTTCAATGCCAATCGTTCGACAAAATACTGGGCAGAGCCCATGGCTTTTTTGCTGTCTGCAGCGTATTACCAAGATCCCTATCTTTTCGACGAATTACAGCGCCAATACACCAAAATATCCGGCGATCCCCTCTTTGAATTACTCTTTATCGACCCGGACATTCCGACGAAACCCGTCTCGGAACTGCCACTTACCCGATATTTCGGCTATCCCATGGGGACCATGGTGGCCCGGACCGGTTGGGATACAGGAATGGACGCCAAAACCGTCGTGGCTGAAATGAAAGTCGGTGTATTCCAATTCAACAACCACCAACATCTGGACTCAGGCCATTTTCAACTGTATTACCGGGGCGGATTGGCCATTGATTCCGGCATTTATCAAGGAGACTATGAATATGGTTCTCCTCACGACGTCAATTATTACAAGCGGACCATAGCCCACAACTGTTTATTGATCTATGATCCCGACGAGACATTTCGTTTTGGTCGTCGCACCGGATTGGTCAACGACGGTGGCCAGCGTTTTCCCAATGGCGGCAACGAACCCAAAACACTGAAGGAGCTCTTAACCCGCGATTATCAAGTGGGTTCGGTGTTGGCCCATTATTTAGGTCCGGACCGGCACCGACCGGATATCAGTTATCTCAAAGGAGACCTGACCCGGGCATATACGGCCAAAGTCCATGACTATCAAAGGACTTTTCTCTTTTGGAATCTTAAAAACGAACGTCATCCGGCAGCCCTCATTGTCCTGGACCGGGTGACTGTCGCCCAGCCGTCCTTCAAGCGGACCTGGCTCCTGCATAGTATTGAAGAACCGGAAATAAACGGAAACATTACCATCATCAGGCGGACAGCCAAAGGGTACCGCGGACAATTGATCTCCACGACGTTGCTGCCGGCCGGGGATAATCTGAACATCGTGAAAATCGGTGGCCCGGGAAAGGAGTTTTCTGTGAACGGCATCAATTTTCCCAACCGGCCCAATCCGCGCTCCGTCACCGATGAATCGGGAGCCTGGCGCATTGAAATCGCTCCCAAACAGACGGGCCGGACCACTCTCTTTCTCAACGTCCTGCAAGTCCAGGATGCCGACGTAAAGGAAAGATTGCCTGTTTCCATGGTCCAAATCGATGATATGGTCGGCGTCCTTATCGGCCAGCGCCTTGCCTTCTTCAATCAAACCGGTGAACGTCTGGCTCAGCCATTCCGCTTCACCGTCCCTAAAAACGGAAAAGGCGAATATCAAATCGCAATAACCGATTTAACTCCGGGACAATGGCAATTACGGAAAGACGGACGCAGGATGACATCTTTTCACATCAGCTCTGAACTGCCGTTAGCCGTTTTTAGCGGCGGCCCCGGAATGTACGAAATGATCCCGGCCCATACAGACCCCTCCTTTTGAGATTCACTCTTGAGAATCACAGCCATTCAGGGTAAAATGAGATTACTAATATAACAAAAGGAGGAGAAAAATGAGTCGCTGGCCATTAATTTTGCTTATTATTGTTGGAATGGTGGTGATTGCTTCGATGATGTTTATCGGTATTGCTGCAGATACGCCTGAATACCAAACTCAGGCCATTGATTCGCCCGACCGGAGTTTGCCGGTGTTTTACGAAGCCCTCAAAGCCAAGATGGCTTTCAGCCTGGGCTGGAACGATTCCGTCAAAGATCCGGTCGCCTGGAGAAAAGCAGGCTTGGCCAAAGGCAGGGAAATTATTATCCAATACGACGATAAGACGCCTTTCAATCCAAAAGTCATCGATGAAATCGATCGGGGTACATATGTCGCTAAAAAAGTGGTCTTCAATATCAGCGCCGAAAGCCGGGTTCTGGCCCTCCTGTTGGTTCCCAA
>JAKOSX010000087.1 GCA_029776595.1 Bacillota bacterium
ATCATTACATTTTTTGATCATCCGGCTGACTTCAGGTTGGCGGAAGAGCCGTTGGATTTTCCGTTCCGTTGGAGGATTTCCTTTCTGCACTTCGGCACCGCAGGTATGCAAGGAATCTTCGGTGTGTTCCTTGGAGGAACCGGTGGCACCGCCGCAGCCGTCCCGGCCGGTCCGGCCGCCCAGCAAAATGATGACGTCCCCGGGCTGCGGTTTCTCTCTGATCACGTTAGCCCGGGGCGCCGCTCCGATAACGGCACCGATCTCCATCCGTTTCGCAATATAGCCGTCGTCATATATCTCGGCAACTTGTCCGGTCGCCAAACCGATCTGGTTTCCGTAAGAACTGAACCCCGCCGCCGCTCCGGTGGTGATTTTCCGTTGCGGAAGTTTGCCCGGGAGAGTAGCTTCGATGGGTTGCCGCGGATCGCCGCTGCCGGTGACCCGGAGCGCCTGATAAACATAGGAACGTCCGGACAACGGATCCCGGATGGCACCGCCCAGACAGGTTGCAGCGCCGCCAAAGGGTTCGATTTCCGTCGGATGGTTATGGGTCTCGTTTTTAAACATCACCAGCCATTCCTCGGTCTTCCCGTCGACTTCCACCGGTACCACAATGCTGCAAGCATTGATCTCGTCCGATTCCTCCAAGTCCTTGAGAAGCCCCCTTTTCCTGAACTCCTTCATGGCAATGGTCGCCAAATTCATCAGGGTCATCTCTTTGGAACCGGAAGGGTCCACATATTCCCGGGATGCCAGATACATCCGATATGCATCTTTAATGGTCCGGGTATACGGCCCGTCCTCGATCTGCACCGATTCGATCCGTGTCAAAAAGGTGGTATGACGGCAGTGATCGGACCAATAAGTATCCAAAACCCGAATCTCGGTCAAGGTCGGATCCCGATGTTCGGTATCCCTGAAATACGCCTGGCAAAAGAGGAGATCATCCAAAGACATGGCCAAACCCAACTCCAGGCGGAGCGCTTCGGCCTCGTCGCGGGTATAACCGATAAACCCCTCCAAAACTTGGACATCGGAAGGATATTCCAATTGCACTTTCAACGTCTCCGGTTTTTGCAGGGATGCTTCCCGGGATTCCAAAGGGTTAATGCAATACCCTTTAATCCGTTGATATTCCTCCTCCGTCAAAGAACCGGATAATACAATCAGCCGGGCTGCTCTGACCTCAGGCCGATCCCGCTGGGACAGAATCTGGATACACTGGGCGGCGGAGTCAGCCCGCTGGTCATATTGGCCGGGCAAATATTCGACGGCCAAAATCCGTTCATGTTCTGAAACGGGAAACTCTTCGTCATAAATGCGGTCCACCGGAGGTTCCGCAAAGATAATCCGGCGGGCATGATCGTATTCGGATTCACTGATGCCCTCAATATCATAACGATTGACGATCCGCAATCCCTGAAGACCGTCAATCCCCAGATTGTATTTTAATTCTCTGAACAAACTCTTGGCCTCGATGTCAAAGCCGGGTTTTTTCTCAACATATATCCGTCGTACCGTCTGCTCCATGATAGCCTCCGTATTGATTGTGATACTTTTATTATAATATGGTATAATTAATTAGTAAAATTAATCGTTCTAATATAATTTATTAGATTATCTAATTTATTACCTAAGGAGCCAAGCATGGATGTGAATTTTGAATGGTACAAAATCTTTTATTATGCGGCCCAAAGCGAAAATTTTTCCGAAGCCGCCCGTCAATTATATATCACTCAATCTGCCGTCAGCCAGGGAATCAAAAACTTAGAAAACAAACTGGGGGTCACCCTGTTTGACCGCAACAGCCGGCGTGCCAGGTTAACCCCTGAAGGCAAATTGCTCTTTTCCCACATCAGTCAGGCCTTTAACTATATTAAAACCGGCGAAAAGAAATTGGCCGAACTTCACCAGTTGGGCACCGGCGAGATCCGGGTGGGAGCCAGCGATACGGTTTGTAAATATTACCTCATCCCGTATTTACGGGAGTTCAACCGGAGATTTCCCAATATCAAGATCCAGGTGATCAACCGGACGTCCCCCCAGATTGTCGAGCTGTTGGAGAAAGGTTCGCTGGACTGCGGCATCATCACCATGCCGGTTCGCCACCCCGCCATTGAAACCATCACATTGGCTGAAGTCGAAGATATTTGGGTAGCATCCGATAAATTCAAACACTTGTCCGACCGAACCCTATCCTTACCGGAACTGATACAAGAACCACTGTTATTGCTTGAAAAAACCAGCGCAACCCGGCAAAATCTCGACCGCTTTTTCCAGAAAGAAGGACTCATGGTCACTCCGGAAATCGAACTGGAAAGCGTCGATCTGCTGCTGGAATTCGCCAAAATCGGCCTGGGCATTGCCCATATGGTTCGTGAAAGCGCCGTACCCTTTATCGCCCGTGGCGAACTGTTCGAAATCTCCTGTCACCCTCCTTTACCGCCACGGCAATTGGGAATGGCCTGCGTTAAAAACGTGCCCCTGTCCCGGGCTGCGGAACAGTTTATCGAAACCTTATTAGATCCGGGACGGACAACCCGTTGACAAACGATAAACCCGGATTATAATAGGTATAACACGTTTTTTTATAACCATCGGGGTTTAGCCCCATCTTGGAGGTTAACATGGCAACGGCGTCATTTCAGGTTTCCGGCAATATTCTCGATCCTCTTTGCAAACGTATCTTTCCGGGAGTGATCACCGTCACCGGCGGAAAAATCGCTGACATTTCCCCGGTTGACGCCCGATTTTCCCACTTCATCACCCCCGGCCTCATCGATGCCCACCTCCACATCGAAAGCACGATGCTCACCCCTTCGGAATTCG
The DNA here is from genome assembly GCA_029776595.1 of Bacillota bacterium. Lineage (GTDB taxonomy): Bacteria > Bacillota > UBA4882 > UBA8346 > UBA8346 > JAKOSX01. Next base: position 2,830 of record JAKOSX010000087.1, read on the forward strand.
CCCGAATCGCCGTAACTCACGGGACCGTCGCCGTCTTGGCCGATCCCCACGAAATCGCCAATGTTCTGGGTATGGACGGAATTCTTTATATGATGGAAAACGCTAAAACGACGCCGTTAAAGACCTATTTCGGGGTCCCGTCTTGCGTACCGGCAACCCCCTACGAGACCACGGGGGCCGACCTGAATAATGAAGCAATTGAACGCTTGTTCAGAGACTATCATCTCCCGTTTTTGAGCGAAATGATGAATTATCCCGGCGTCATCAGCGGCGACCCGGAAGTGTTGGCCCGGTTGAACTTGGCCCGAAAATACGGGAAACCCATCGACGGACATGCTCCCGGACTTACCGGCCCGGAATTACTCCAATATATCGGGGCGGGAATTTCCACAGACCACGAAGCCTATACCTTGGACGAAGCCATCGCCAAAATCGAAGCAGGCATGAAAATTATCATTCGCGAAGGTTCGGCAGCGAAAAATTTCGGAGACCTCCATCCTCTAATCAGCCGCTATCCGGACCGGGTCATGTTTTGCAGCGACGACAAACACCCGGACATGTTGATTCAGGGCCATCTCAATCGCGTGGTTAAGCGTGCTTTGCATCTGGGATATTCCCCCTTTGACCTCTTTCAATGCGCTTCCGTCAATCCGGTAAAGCATTACCGTTTAGACGTAGGCCTGTTGCAACCGGGAGACCCGGCAGACTTTCTGATCATCGACAATTTCGAAGATTTCAGCGTCATAGCCACCTACATCCAAGGTTGCAAAGTGGCTGAAAACGGCCGTTGCCTCTTCGCTGCCGCCAAGACGGAACCTATCAACAATTTCCGGTGCCATCCGAAAAAAGCGGCCGACTTCGAAGTCCGTGCCACAGCCGATCATATCCACGTCATCGAAGCCGTGCCCGATCAACTGATCACCGTCCATCGGGTCATGGAGGCCGCAAAAAAAGGAGACCTGTTGGTCTCCGACGTCTCCAGGGATCTTTTGAAAATCGTCGTAGTGAACCGATACGAAGACCGGCCGCCGTCCGTCGGTTTCATTCGAAATTTCGGTTTGAAGGAAGGAGCCATCGCCTCGTCCGTCGCCCACGATTCCCACAATATTGTGGCCATCGGCGTTGACGACGAATCCATAGCGACAGCCGTCAACCTGATCATCGCCTCCCAAGGCGGCCTGGCCCTGGTTTCCGGCCGTTACCGCGAAATCCTGCCCCTCCCGGTGGCCGGTCTGATGAGTACGGAAGACGGATATACCGTCGCCACTCAATATGAGAAACTGGCGGGCATCACCAAAGAACTGGGCTGTCCGCACCAGGATGCTTTTATGACCATGTCTTTCATGGCCCTGCTGGTCATCCCCGAACTAAAAATCAGCGACCGGGGCCTCTTCGACAGCACCCGGTTTCAACTGATTCCAATGAAAGCACAGTAAAAAAGTAGGTTCACAGTACACAGTACTCGCTTTAGTGTGAGATATAAAGTTTTAGGTTCTGGGTACTAGGCTCTGGGTTATGGGTATCGGAGGGAACACACATGTGCATTATTCAATTTTTCACCATTTCCCGCTGGCGCCGCCGCCACCGAAGCTTCCTCCACCACCGCGGAAACCGCCGCCCCGACTTCCTCCGCTGCCACCACCAAATCCTCCGAAATACGTGGGACCATAGTAACCTCCGCGATAATGGCGATGACGGTTTCGGCCGCTAAACATCATTATCAGTATAATAATAACAGCAATCACTAAAAGGTCAGCCAAAGAAAAATCATCTTCAGAAGATATCGGAGCCGGATTGTCGATAGATACAGCATAATCCGGCGTAATGTACTGTATCAGACGGAGGACAGCTGCTGTAATGCCTCCGGCATAATCCCCGCTCTGAAATCTGGGAACCATCTCCGAACGAATCAACGCTCCGGCTCGGCCGTCAGGAACGGCTTCTTCCAAACCATATCCGGTTTCAATCCGGATTTCACGATCAGCCAGAGAAACCAGCAGGATCAAGCCGTTGTCTTTTCCAGCCTGGCCCGGTTTATTCACTTCAAACAAGGCCTCCGTAAATGAAACCAGCTCCTCGCCTTCCAATGACGGGATGGTAATCACCAACAACTGATTCCCTGTATCCTGACTGTACTTCTGTAAAACCCCTTCCAACTGCCGTTGTTGTTCCGGCGGGATGATCTCGGCCCGATCTGTCACAAATTCCGTTACCTTAAATGGCGTGATGGCCCAGGCTGATGTTGTAAAAAACAGCAGCAAGCAGCAACAGATAACGATGGTGATGCCAGCCCGCACAGAACCACGCAATGAAAAGATCATCAATTTATCCTCCTAAAAATTGACGCCGGGGTTTTCTTTAACCGTCTCCGGTACATTAAAGTAGTCTTTCTTGGTGAGACCCATCATCCCTGCAAAAATATTACCGGGAAAAAGTTCAATTTTCGTGTTGTACGCCTTAACCAGATCATTATAGCGTTTCCTCTCAACTGCCAGCCGGTTTTCCGTCCCTTCAAGACTGTCCATAAGCCGGTTGAATTGTTCGTTGGCTTTGAGTTGCGGATAATTTTCAACCACCATCATTAACCGATTCAACGCCGCTGACAACTCCCCGCTGGCGCTGGCTTTTTCCTGAACCGTATTGGCTTCTAACATCCGGTTTCGGGCATTATTCAGATTGGTGAAAATCTCTTTTTCATGAGCAGCATACCCCTTCACCGTATTCACCAAATTCGGAATTAAATCATGACGTCTGAGCAAGACATTGTCGATCTGTTTCATCTGGGCATCAATCTCATTACCGGCCACTTTGATACCATTATAAAAATGGATATACATCCCTGCCGGTACCCCAATCAGCACCACCAAAGCCAGAATAACTCCTAATACGATCGTCATCGTTTTATTCATTGCATTTCCTCCGATCCATCCCTGTAATTGATGTATTCATTTATCCGTTCATAACGGAAACGAGCTTCAAGGGTTCCCGATTTCCATGGATTCCATCATTTTTTCGGTCAGATAATGATGGGCTGCTTGTAAAACCTGCTTATTGGTTTCATAGGGCAATATATCTAATATTTCTTCGTAAGAACCCCACCGGTAATCCGATACTTCTTCCGGCTGCATTTGAATGGGAACGGCTTCAACTTCCGCCAGAAAAAATACGACATCTTTGTGGACATCCGGTGCCGGTTGATAACTGATGACCGTTCGGAAATCATCCTGGATCCGGATTTCTAAGCCGGTCTCTTCCCGAACCTCTCGTATCGCTGTTTCCTGTTCGGTTTCCCCTGGTTCCGTATGGCCTTTTACCAATCCCCATTCTTGATGTTTTTTACTTTGAATGGCGAGATATTTCAGGCCTCCATCGTCAATGGTATAAATGACTGCACCACATGATTTCTCATATTTCATCCGTCAAATCCTCCTTGTTAA
>JAKOSX010000088.1 GCA_029776595.1 Bacillota bacterium
ATGAACATAGGCCCCTAATAAGCTCAAGGCCAAATTAAGACAATGTCCAAAGAGAAACACCGTTGCACCCAAAAGCCAGCCCACTATCGGAATCCCTTCCACCAACATCCAGGCCAGTTGATTCATGATTCCGCCCATAACTCCTCCGGATAAACCCAGAGCCATTAAACGGGAATAGGATAAAATATCGCTGAAAAATCCGATGGTACCATAAATATTGTAAAACCCTCCCAGGATGCCGCCGATAAAACCGAGGATTCCTTTTTTGCCGCGGACATTGGCCAACACCATGGAAGCGGCGGCAATTAAAAGAAGATACATCAGCGTATTGCTGTAAAGCGATAACCCGACAGCATCCTTAATCATCACCAATATGGCCATGGCCAGGAAAAAAATCAACGTCCCTTGATTGCACAGTGCATCTATCCACCGTCCTTCACGAACGGTGGCATAGGCACTGATGAACAATCCCAAGAAAAGTTGGATGACTCCCAAGCCAAGCGCAATAATCAGCAAAAGTATGGGGTTCTCAAGTGGATTGAATAATTTAAAATTGATATTTTCCAATGAAAAAATGCTTCCGGTGATCAATCCAAAGATAACTGCCCCAAATCCGCTAATTAGGAACATCCAGGAGATGCGGCGACCCATAGGCCCCATCTTCAACTTGATTAAAAGACCGGCACAAATTAACGCCAAAACCAAACCGTATCCGGCATCGCCCATGGCAATTCCAAAAAAGATAAAGAAAAACGGGGCGATAATCGGTGTTGGATCGATCTCCTTATATTGGGGCAGGCTATAACTATGGACCAGATACTCAAAGGGCGTTGCCCATTTCTGGTTCCGGAGCACCGTTGGTATCTCCTCATCGGGTTGCGGTTCAACTTCTTCCAAAATATATCGAATATTGTTTCGTTTAAGCGTATTTTCGACCCGAAGAAGTTGTTCCGCCGGAACCCATCCGGTCATCACAAAGCATCGTTGTGAATAAACCAACTGTTGTAATGTCTCCAACCGGATTTTTTCGCTTAAATTATGATCATAGAACACTTGTAACAAAGGCCGTTCAGCATTTAACGCACGCACTTGCTCCCGTACGTTTTGTTCGTACGCATCAAGCCGGGCAAGCTCCTTCTGAAGTTCATCCAATTTCGCCTGTACCGAAGAACCATAATCCGGTAAATGGACTATATTGGCATTGATTTTGCTCAGTACTTGCTGGAATTCATGATAATGCTCCCGTTCAAAGCTGAGTAAAAACTGGGTTCCGTTTTGGTTTTCACTCACCACTTCCAGATAATATGGAACTTCTAAAGATTCAATCACAGCTTTGGCCTCCGTCGAAGGCTGGGATACCGAGGCCAAGATAATCTGGATGGTGGAGTTCCCTTGGAGTGCTTCCCAACTGAGGTCTAAATCTTTCCATAAGTTGAACGTTTCAAAAAGAGCAGTTACTTTGGCCCGTTCGGACTGAATTTGGCTTATCTCCGTTTCACAACGTTGCAATTCCGCCAGAAGTTCAATCACCCGAGACTCCTTGGCTAAAAGTTGCTCCCGCTCTTTAGGAGTTACATACGTTTTGATGCCGGAAAATTGTTCGATGATGTTAGGCTTTACCGGAGCGATTTGTTCCAAAAATCCCAGAGCTCTGGCGATTTCGGCCAACCGTCGATCTGCCTCACTGATTTGATTGGAAAAATCAGCCGTAGTCTTAAAAAAAGCATCTTGTCCGGATTCCGATTCAGTAAATCCGGTAACTTCGATAACCCCCAACTCCTGCAGGATTTTGGAAATTTGCGGCAAGTCCTCCCGAAGAGCCCCGATCTGTATTTTTTTCATCCGGGTAATGCCCATCGTTAACTCACAACCTTTTCTATGATGATCTTCACCGCTTCGGCCATTCTTTCATTGGCGAGGTTTTCCAGGTTCCGAATCTCATCTTCCAATTGTTTGTGATGAATTTCGGCAGCCTGTTGGTTTTTGGCCGCAATCTCCTGCAACAAGGCTTCGCCGGCTGCAATAGCTTCCGATTCGGAATTTTTGACGATTTCAGCGGCTTTTTCCCGTGCTTGCTTCAGGATTTCCGTTTTCCGCTGTTTCGCTTCCTCAACCAGAGAGCTTGCTTCCGTCTCAGCTTTTTGAATTTCATTCCACATTGCCTGAGCCATCGGGTTTACTCTCCTCCTTATGCTGGTTAACTCATCCACCTGAAATGAATTCGAGAGGATGGTACTCATACCTGCTTTTTTCATCTTCTTTACCGACTATTTTTCTTTTTGGGGTCAACCGGCTTGAATTGCAGACGACTCTTTTTTCGCCTCCTTGCGACCGTTTCCGGAAGGTTTAATCATCCCAAACGTCAATAGCATTTTCAATGCCTCTTCAACGCTTATATCCAACATCCGAGTCTCCTCGACCGGTAGATAAATGATAAATCCGGTCGTGGGATTGGGAACCGTCGGGATAAAGACGCCAACTAAATCTTTTCCGGTTTTTTCTTTTATTTCGTCAGCCGTTTCCCCAATCAAAAAACCGGGGCTATACATACCTTGACGCGGATACTCCACCAAAACAACCTGCCGAAAAGCCCGGTTTTCCTTATGGGTCGCCGCCAGGCCTTGAGTCACCTGTTTGACGGTACTGTACACGCTGTTTAATACGGGGATCCGTTCCAAGATACTTTCGCCAAACCGGATGAGCTTCCGGCCCAGATAGTTTCTGGCAAAAATCCCGGTTAGGGTAATCAAGAGTAAAAGTGCAACCAGTCCCAGTCCCGGGATTTCCCGAGAGAAATAATCGAAGCGATGTAAGAGATGTCGATTGATGAAATTTCCCAAAATCGCGTCGGTCTTCTCAAACCCCCAGAAAATTAATTTCAAGGTGATTAAAATGGGCAATAAAACGAACAAACCGGTAAAAAAATATTGTCTCAGATGCTTTAGCACAGGCGTCACTCCACTTCGTTTACACTCGGACTCCGGTCAACTCCGCCATCTCATCAATCAGCCTGTCAAAGACCTGCAAGGCCAAACGTACCGGTTCAGGAGATTCCATATTCACTCCGGCTTTACGCAGCAATTCCAGAGGATAGTCCGAATCGCCACTCTTTAAAAATTCCAAATACCGTTCCCTCGCAGGCCGGCCTTCCCTCAAAATCATTTGAGATAAGGCAGTAGCCGCTGAATATCCGGTGGCATACTTGTAAACGTAAAATGGGGTGTAAAAATGTGGAATCCGACTCCACTCCATGGCAATTTCGCCATCAATTATTATTTCGGCACCATAATACGATTTATTTAGCTCAAAATATTTTTCGGAGAACCAATCCGCAGTTAAAGCTCCTCCGTTTTCCACCTCTTCATGAATGATCTTTTCGAATTCAGCAAACATGGTTTGGCGGAAAACCGTTGTCCGGAATTGCTCCAAACGTTGATTGATCAGATAAAGTTTCTCGTTTTTATCGGTTGACTTGGTCAACATATGCTCCATCAGCAATATTTCGTTCACCGTTGAAGCCACTTCGGCCACAAAAATCTTATACGCGGAATAAATGTAAGGCTGGGTTTGGTGAGAGTAATAACTGTGCATGGCATGTCCCATCTCATGGGCAATGGTAAACACATCGTGGATCTTTCCGTGGTAGTTCAGAAGAATATAAGGATGGGTGTCATAAGCGCCCCAGGCATAAGCGCCGCTGGTCTTTCCTTCGTTTTCATAAACGTCGATCCAACCGCCCTCAAAACCTTCTTTGACGACGGCTAAATACTCTTCGCCCAGGGGAGCCAAGCCTTGGATGACCAATTGTTTGGCTTCTTCGTATTCGATGTTGCGCTGGAAATCCTGGATCAGCGGAGCATAAAGATCATACATATGGAGTTCATCCAGGTTTAACAATTTCTTACGAAGTTTCAAATAACGGTTTAATGACGGAATAAAACTATGGACCACTTCGATTAAGCGGTCATATACCTCCACCGGAATATTATCATTGTCCAGGGAAGCTTGTAATGCGGAATCAAAACGCCGCGCCCTGGCATAAAACACGTCCGCTTTCACCGAACCGTTCAACATGGCGGCCAAAGTGTTCCTATACTTATAATAGGTCTGATGGAGCGCCATAAAGGCGTCTTTCCGGACCCGCCGGTCCTTGCTTTCTAAAAACCGGGAATAGCGCCCTTTGGTCAGTTCGGTTTCCTCGCCGTTTTCATCGACAATTTTGGGGAATTTAAGGTCAGCATTGTCAAACATACCGAAGATGTCGCCGGCGGCATCCGCGACTTCGCCGCTCTCTGCCAACAGTTTTTCTTCGGAAGGTGACAGAATGTGATTCTTCTGCCGTTGCAATTCTTCGAAGAAATGCTGGTACATTCGAAGTTGAGGGAATTCCTGAAGAAAACCGGCGATGGTGTCCTGTGGCAGCGCGACCAAAGCCGGGACCACATAGGCCAACGCACCGCCGGCTTCTGTTGCCAAACTCTGAATTCGATTGGTTAATGCTTGATATTTGGGATTCGTATTGTCCTCATCTTTATGCATCCGGGCATAAACGAAGAGTTTATCCAAAAGACGTCCCATGTAGTCCCTGGAACTTAGTACATGATACAAATGCTGAGCCGAGCGGGGGAAACCCTCGGCCTCCCCCTTCAACTCTTCGATAATCCCTTTAAGCTTTTGGAAATCGGCTTCCCAAAGCGCATCATCGGTATAAATATGTGTCAGATCCCAGCGGTATTTTTCCGGTATCTCATGACGTTTCGGTACATGGTTCATTGCGTTCATCATTTTCCTCCCAGAGAAATATTCCCATATATTCTTCCCCGTTCATCCAGATCCTTTCAAAGAAATGATTTTTTTCAGGAATTCATCTTTATTCAGCTAAGGAGTGATTTGATGACAGCCGATCATATCCGGACTTCGGATTCATTCTCTCCCCATGACCGATTGAAGTTTCGCCTCCGCGATGTTATACGAGACAATTCCCTGATAATATCCGATGAGTGCCTGATCCAACGCCAG
>JAKOSX010000089.1 GCA_029776595.1 Bacillota bacterium
ATGTAACATATTACCATTTATATTCCGAAAATACAACATTTTTTCCTCGTTTTCCCATCATTTTTCGGTTTTTTTACGATTTACGCCCATTTTTGATATATTTGATATAATTAAAAGTATGGACAGTTTCTATCAATCATGTACCCTTTGTCCGCACCGGTGCAACGTCGACCGCAGCCAAGGTCGACTCGGCCGCTGCCTGGCACCGGCAGGTCCCAAAATCGCCAAAACCATGCTTCATCGGTGGGAAGAACCTTGCTTAAGCGGAACCCGCGGTTCCGGCGCGGTTTTTTTCTCCCATTGCAACCTTCGTTGCATTTTCTGCCAAAATTACAGGATAAGCCAGGAAGGCCACGGCCGCGAACTCACCGTTGCTGAACTGGCCGGCCTGTTCCTGGCTTTGGACAATGAAGGCGCCCATAATATCAACTTGGTTTCGCCCACGCCCTATGTCCCTTCCGTTGCCCAGGCATTACGGATGGCCAAAGAAAAGGGGCTTGCCATTCCCGTGGTCTACAACACCAATGCTTTCGACAGCCCCGAAGCCCTGGCGCTCCTCGACGGCCTGGTCGATATTTACCTTCCGGACTTAAAATTTTATTCGCCGGAAATCTCCCAAGCTTTAGCCGGTACCCGGGATTATTTTGCCCGCGCGACGCAGGCCATTTTAACCATGTTCGGACAAGTGGGTCCGACGTATATCAATGAAGAGGGAATCATGACGCGGGGAGTGCTGATCCGGCATCTGATCCTTCCGGGCTATCCGGAAGAAAGCCGAGCCGTGTTGCGCTGGATTCGCGACTTTTTACCGAAGGGAGTCTATGTCAGTTTAATGTCCCAATATTTCCCGACGCACCGCGCCGTTGACCATCCCAAACTGAACAGGACATTAAACCCTGAGGAATACGAGGAAATCATCGATTACTTTTTGGAATTAGGCTTAGAAAACGGCTTCACCCAGGAGCTGGACTCCGCCGATCCCCAATATGTGCCGGATTTTGGCACAGAAGAAGATATATAAGTACACAGTTCATAGTACACAGTGCACAGATTCGGGATTCTAGGTTATAGATTCTAGGTTCCGGGTTCCAGTGATGGTGGAAATGCATTCGCATTCCTTTCTATTCCCAGTTAATCAGCGCTCAGCACCCAACAGCAATACCATTTAGCTCTTTCACTTCACCCTTGTAAACTATAACTGCCCCACTGTCAACTGTCATCTAAATTAAAACTTCTGTCTTCCATCTTCTGTATTCTGTCTTCTGAATCATCACCCATTACCCGTTACCTAGTACCTATCTATCATTCATTCATTTTTAAGTTCCCGCCATGCTGCGTCCACTACGGGCTGAATATCCGGGCATTCGGCCGATTCCTGAATCCAGTGGCCGAGAAATTCAATGTTGCCCTCAGGGCCCAAGATGGGGGAAAAGGTAAGATGGGCCAAATGCCATCCGTGAACCGGGCCCAGCTCCGCCAGTGTCCGGATCACCTCCGCGTGAATCCGGCGGTCCCGGACCACCCCTTTTTTGCCCACATGCTCCCTACCCGCTTCGAACTGCGGCTTAATCAAGGTCATCAATTGGCCGTCGGCGGTTATTAGCGCCTTAAATCGGTCAAATAACAGTTTCAGTGAAATAAACGACAGATCCGCCGTAATCAATGACGGCCGTTCCGGCAGATTATCCGCTTCAAAATAGCGGATATTTTGCCGTTCAAACACCATCACCCGGGGATCTTGCCTGAGCTTCCAGGCCAATTGGCCATAGCCCACATCTACGGCATAGACCAAACGGGCTCCGTTTTGCAGCAACACATCGGTAAATCCGCCGGTGGACGCCCCGGCATCCAGGCAGACTTTCCCTGCCACTTCAATAGGGAAAGCTTCCAATGCCTTCACCAGTTTATGGGCACCCCGGCTCACATATTGGTGCTCAGGACGTTCCACCGTAATCTCCAAGGGTTCCGCCACCGTTTGGCCGGGTTTTTCCACCCGTTTCCCGTTCACCAGTACCTGCCCGGCCATGATGGCCCGCTGGGCCTGCTCCCTGCTTTCGAAAAATCCGGCTTTCACCAGGTAACTGTCGATCCGCTGTTTCACAGGCCACCTCGTTCCGACAACCGGGAAGGACCCGACTCAATTTCCGTCCGAATATTGGATAATACCATACCAAAACCGATAATCTGCAGGATAAAGCCGATGAACGGAACAAAACCTAACAACGACAAAGCGAATCCGCCGGTGATAATCAACAGCACGGGATGACGCCGGACATTCAAGCGGGATTTGAGGAAGATAAGTCGGCCAACCCACAGGTAAAGAAGGACATTGGAAAAAAGCATCAATACGATATAGAACAAAATCAATAGAATCGCCAAAGGTATACCCACTTGGGTCAGTATCAAGATGACAAACAGCAGCGGAATTCCGAGAACGCCTAACAGACCCGCTTTCAAGCAACGCCGGAAATTAACCGCGCTGGGCTCGGTAATCTGCCATGATGTCCGGGGAAAAAGCTTATAGATGATCAAGCCAATCAGGATATTCCCCATAAACCACATCAACGAAAAGAGCAGCGATGCTTTAAAAACTCTGGACATCGCCTCTGGATTTTCATGAATTCGGTATTCCCCGTTAATCGTGGCCGTACTGCTCCGGGACGTATCGGTAACCCCGGTATAATCGTCCACGTCCCCTTCCACCCGGGCCGTTTTCAGCCAAGTCACCGGAACGCCCCGGATTTGGAGCGGGCCGTTGATGGTTCCGCCCACCGTCGTTTCAGCATATCCTGTAAGCCGGGCCGGGCCGTTGACTGCGCCGTGAAAGCCCAGCTGATAGCATAATCCCATCAGCCCCTCTCCAATGCGGGCGGAGGGATTGATCTTCGCCTTTAAGGCAGCCATCGTCAACGTCTTACCAACCGTTCCGTTGACCTCCAGTTGGTTGGCAGCCACCCGAAGATTCCCGGCAACGGAACCGTTCACCGTCAACTTTTCCCAAACGACGCCCAACAGGTCGCCTTTCACGGTCCCGGTCACGGTCACTTCACCGGCCAGTACCAAAAGATCTCCTTCGATCTCCCCTGCAACCTCCAAGGTATCCCCTTGGAAATAATAATCTCCCTTGATAACCTCTCCCTGACGGATCACGGCGCTGCCTTTGGCTGTCGTCCAAGGCTGGGCTGCAGCCGGAAAAGCCGCGAGCATCAGAAAAAATCCACTCACCAATAAAACCATCACTTTTTTCATCATCTTCACCCAAACCGTTTTTCACATTTATCAAATTTCATAACCCGGAGACTGCGCTTAAATATTCACCTGAATCAAGTCCCGATCCATCTTATCCATACACTCTTTCAGTTTTGCGGCAAAAGCAGGGTCCTCGCCGATACAGGCCGCCTTCATCTGGCGCATAATATCGATACCCCGCCGGAAAGCCTGGACAATATCGCCTTCCTGGATGGTACCGGCGTCTTTCATCAATTCGTCGAAACTCACACCCTGGCTCCAACGATAAGCCAAATTGGCCAAACTGGGGTGGAAGCGGGCATCTTTCTCATCCACACCGTACCTGTAAATCAGGTTGCGGATGATCGTCCGCACCGGTTTAATGTCGAAAGGCAGCCGTTTCGGAGCAAACTCGCCTTTTCTGGGCTCATAGTCAATTCCGACGATCAACGCGTTCAATTGGTCATGATCCAGTTCATGCAGGTAACCGCTGAAATACAATTCGGTGACCAGCAGTTCCTGCGTATAAATGAGCGCGGCAAATTCCCCCCTGGGCAGCAGCTTGCCGTCCCGGATATAGTCCAAATCTTCCAGAATCTCATTCTTCATCTGCAAATCATCGTTAAACCGCCCGGAAGTGATGATCTGGGCCGCCCTCTCCTGTAACGCCGTCACCCGGCTGTTCGCCTCATCCCATTGCCTAATCTTGGCGGCGCAGGCCTGTTGTTCTTCAGGAGTGCACTGTTTCAAATCCACCTCCGCCAATTGGCGTTTTAACTCCTCGATCTCAGCGGCAATGGCCGCCCGGGCCCGCCCTTTGATGAAGCGGAACCGCCGTTGTTTCTTCCGCAATTTTTGCCGTAATTTACTGTAGATGATCGGGCATTGATGATTGTCCCGGTCTTCGCAAAGCGTACCGTGCAACTGGTTGAGCTTATCCATCTCTTTCGCCAGCTGCATCTCGAAATGTTTTTTCGCGTTACGCGCCTGATAAGTTGCAAAATTCTGGTTTAAAATGACGTCGATCTCCGCCGGATCATAATTGCGGTTTAAGTTCAATACCGAATTATACGTGAGGTTGAACTGGCTCTTTAACTCCTCGATATCATCCTGGCAGGCGCTGGGAAATTCGTCGGGGCGGAAATTGTTGAGATTCACCAGAATATAAACAAACCCTTTGGTATCGATCCCCCGTCGGCCTGCCCGCCCGGCCATCTGGAAATATTCCAGATTGGTCATGGGGCGGAACGTCACTCCGTCAAATTTGGACGGACTGTCAAAACAGACGCTCTTTACCGGATAATTGATGCCGACGGCAAAGGTCTCGGTGGCATACATTACCTTGATCAATCCCATGCCGAACAGCGTCTCCACGATCTCTTTCAACCCGGGCAGCAGTCCGGCATGGTGATACCCGATCCCCCGGACCAACAATTTCTTGGCCTGATAGACCGTTTTTAGTTTTTCCAATCCATATTCCGCAATCAGCTGGTCGCAGACGGCCTCCGCCCGTTCCGACTCTTCGGGCGTTAAGAAATTCTTGTAGTAACTTAATTCTTCCGCTTTTACTTCGCACATCCGGCGGCTGAAAACGAAATAAAGACAGGGAAGGCCTTTTTGTTTGGCCACATATTTAACCAAATCCACATGGGTGGTTTCCCATTCCCGTTTGTCCCGTAACGGCGCATCATCTCTCGCCTCGAGCTTTTGCTTATATTGGATGACCTTCTTCAGGTCGGTTATACCCAAGTGTTTCTCAAACAGATGATTTTCCAACGGAACCGCCCGGTCTTTCTTGACGATGACTTTCACCGTATGCTGCTTAATCTCGCTGATCCAAGCCGCCAGCTCCTTGGCATTGGGGATGGTGGCCGACAATCCTAAAAGCCGCATTTCCTTGGGCATAAAAATAATAGACTCTTCCCATACCGTGCCCCGTTCTTCGTCGGAAAGATAGTGGATTTCGTCGAAGATGATATGGGAAACCCCCTCCAGCCGTTTCACGTCCTGGTGGAGAATATTGCGAAAGATTTCGGTGGTCATTAAACAGACCTCGGCTTCGGAGTTGATCACCACGTCGCCGGTGACGATCCCGACCCGCTCCTCGCCGTATAACGCTTTAAACTCTTTATATTTCTGATTGGACAAGGCTTTGATGGGAGCCGTATATATGATCCGATCCCCTTTTTTGATGGCTTCGTCGATCAGGTAATCGGCGATTAACGTCTTTCCCACCCCGGTGGGGGCGGATACCAACACCGAATTGCCCTCCATGAGCTCAGCCACAGCCTGACGTTGAAAATCATCCAAACGGTAATTCCGATAAAATTCCGGTACATCATTTACGTGCGCCATATTTTCCTCAACTCTCCACCATGCTGTTTATTTCATCCAGCCATTAAATCTTCGCGGCTGTTTACTAAAATCCTTCCCCAAAGCAACAGCATGTAATCATCGTCTTCATCGAATAAGAAAACGCCGGTCATCCCATCAACCGGCGTTTTTCTTTACTCTTTTATCTTCAACAACTCCTGGACAAGTTCGCCTAAACGTTCCGGTTTACACAACGTCTGATGGCGGACGGCCTTCCGCTCCAGTCCTTCCAAAGCCTCAGGAATGGCTTCCCCGGAAATCCGTTCCAACAAGCGAAGGAGTTCGAACTCATCTTTCCCGGCGACCCCCTCTTCCCCGGCGATGGCCCGGACCACGCTGGCATTGAACTTAAAGGGACTGGCCGTCGAAGCCAGCAGCATCGGCGTCCGGTCGTCGGTTTCTCGGAGATACCGTTGATAAACGCTTTGCCCCACCGCCGTATGAGTATCGATGACTTTGCCCGCAGAGCGATAAACGGCACGAATCGCGTCCATCGTCTCCCCTTCGGTGGCAAATCCCCCGTAAAAATCCTCATGAAGCTTGGCCAAGTCATCATCGCCAATCCGGTATTCCCCTTGGGATTTCAACTGACTCATCCAATCGCGGACCTGGCCCGCATCCTGGCCGGCCAGATAAAACAGGAGCCGCTCCAGATTGCTGGAGATGAGAATGTCCATGGACGGCGAAATGGTGAGGTGAAAATCCCGCTTCCGGTCATAATGGCCGGTCTTAATGAAATCCGTCAATACATTGTTGGAATTGGAAGCGCAAATCAGTTTCCCCAATGGCAGCCCCATCTTTTTGGCGAAATAGGCCGCCAGAATGTTTCCGAAATTGCCCGTCGGGACCACCACATTCAGCGGATCGCCCATTTTCAGGCGATGCTCGCGGCACAGGGCCATATACCCGTAAAAATAGTAGACAATCTGCGGGACCAGCCGTCCCCAGTTAATGGAGTTGGCCGACGAAAACGTCAGCCCGTGACGTTCCATCTTCTCTAAAATGTCCGGATCGGTAAAAATCTGCTTCACCGCGTTTTGAGCATCGTCAAAATTGCCTTCCACCGCAATGACCGCGGTGTTTTGCCCTTCCTGGGTGATCATTTGCAGCCGTTGGATCCGGCTGACGCCCTCTTCGGGGAAGAAGACGATAATCCGGGTCCCCGGCACGTCTTTAAACCCTTCCAACGCCGCTTTGCCCGTATCGCCGGACGTGGCGACCAGGATCACGATCTCCCGGATGTCTCCCGTTAATTGACTGGCCTTGGTCAGCAAATGCGGCAACAATTGCAAAGCTACATCCTTAAAAGCGCAGGTCGGGCCGTGATATAACTCCAATAAATACTGTCTGTCACCGATAACCGTCACCGGAGTCACTTCGGGGCTGCCGAACTTCTCCGGAAAAGCATAGGCCGCACCGATCATCCGTCGAAGATCATCCGCAGGATAATCTGTTAAATACAATCCCAAAATCTTCGACGCCAGCTCCTGATAGCTCAAATTCACCATGGCGCCTAATTCCGCTTCCGTTAACCGGGGTATTTGTTCCGGCGTATATAAGCCGCCGTCCGCGGCAATCCCCTGGCGGATAGCCTCCGCCGCGCTCACTGCCGGCACTTGTCCCCGGGTACTTACATATCGCATATTCATCGACTCCTTACCATGCGTTTAACCGTTCCGAAAGTAATCTTACCATACTTTCCATGCTTATCCTAGAGCATATTCCGATTTGTTTACCAACTTTATACATGGCCTTCACTTGATGTTAAACAATTCATGCTAACCTATTGAAGGCGTGAGTGTCCGAGACCCGACGCCGCACTGCAGCAAAAAAGTGAATTCAGATAAATTCAACTGGTAAACCGGAGGTAACATATGCTTGCAAAAAATCGCACCGAAGAATTGGTCTTCCACTTAATGCGTTCCAAGAAAAAATCCTTCCATTTCGGGGAAATCTCCTTAGGTGTCATCAAACTCTTGGATTCTCTGAAAGAAAAAGGGTTTGTCGTCCAATTCACCGTGAAGGAAGGCGTTCCCGAACCACGGATATTAAGCAAAGAGGAATGCGACGCATTGGGCATTGAATTCGAACATAGTATTTCCATGGACAAATAAGCGAAGACCAAAGATAATAATAACAAAAGCCGCTATAACCAGTTATAGCGGCTTTTTTGTCGAATATTAAAACGCCAGCCGGCGGCATTCCATATAATACCGTTTTTCTTCCGCTTCGCCCATGGAGAAGGTCTTCCGGGGCAACACCCCGTTTAGAATCACCGTCTTAAACAGATCACCTTTGTCCATCGGCGACAGATAAAAGCCCATATTCCCAGGTTGGGAGCCCAGCTGCCCGACGACGTCGTCCCCGTGGATATAATCCGCATGGATTTCGGGCTCTTCTTTCAAAAGCGCATCGATAAACAGTTGAAGAGTTCCCACTTCCAAGGTATGAGGCGGTTCCGTCACTTCCAGGCATCCCTTCCCCGCCTCCGTCACAAACCCGATCCGATGAATGCCGGAACGCCCCTTATCCATCGACTCCAGAGGATTTTCCGGAACATCCTGTAGATAGCGATAAGTTAAAGAAGCACCGCGCTTTCCAAAGAAACGGGCCATTTTCTCCAAAACCTTTTCCGGAGCGACACCGAATAATACCCGGTGAATGGGTTCGAACTCCAAGGCCGGATCATGGAGGTTCACCACTTCCACCAGGGCGAAACGAGCCGGATGATCCGCCAATTCCCGGGAATCGGAGATCCGCTCTTTCACCCGCTCCCACACGGCTTTCGCAGTGGCCAACGAATGATTGCCGTCACCCACGGCGAATAACAGCGATTTTCGTCCGGACAGTCCATACTTCCGGTTAAATACCGCAGTATCAGCCAACTTCCGGAATTTATCGATGATCAACCCGATCAATTGGCTGTCATCCACCCGGTAACCGGTGACCCGTCCGCCTTGTAACATCAGTTCCACATCATACAACATGGACAGTTTCCCGTCGTACGCGGCGATCTCCCCAAAGACGCTATCTTCCGGATCATCGATCAACAGCATCACGTGAGGCGACTCCAGCGGCGCACCCTCGCGGATCCTGACCCGGGGCGGGATCCGTTCCAACACCGTGCCTTCCGTCGCCCGAATCAGCGTTTCGGCCCCGGGCATAAAGTCATAGCACTCCAAATCTACGGCCAATACCAGTCCTTTCCGGAGCCGGCCATGAATCGTGCGGCGTTCCACATAGACCATACCGGGCCCGTATTCGGCCAGGACGCCCGTATCCAAGTATTCGCGCATGGTCCGCTGAATCCGGCTTATCCGGGCCGCATCATCCCCTTTGCCGAGATAAACCTCGGGGAAGATAATATGCAACGTCGATGGGGCATCTCCCACGATTTGGGCGGCTTTTTCCCAATATTCCGGCTGGGAAGTAAACTGGTCGCAGGCAACCACTGGCCATTTGGCCAAAACTGCAGGTTCTTTCGGCAATAAAATCCGGGGGACCGCGATCCCCACTTCAGGATAATAATGATTCATCCGTTTCTGTCACTCATTTCCTCAAATAATCGGTGCCCACCAGATGGCGCATTTTCTCCAGATACTGGGTTGCCACGGCCCGCGCTTTTTCCGCACCGGCTTGCATCACCTGGCGAATATAGTCGGGTTGGGAAGCAATCTGCTGCCGTTTGGCCCGATAAGGTTCAAAGTATTCCCAAATCACTCCGAACAGCTCTTTTTTAAGCTCCCCGTATTTGAGGCCCGGCGTCAGGAACCGATCCTTTAAAGCTTCCCGGCCCGCTTCATCCAGGAAGAGGGAATATAAGTCGAACAATACGTTGCCTTCGATGGGTTTCGGCTCGTTCACCGGCGTCGAATCCGTCTTAATGCTCATAATCTTTTGTTTTAAAGAAGCTTCGTCAATGAAAATTTCGATGGTGTTTCCGTAGGATTTGGACATTTTCTGCCCGTCCAGCCCCGGAATTGTGGCCAGATTGGTATCAATGTCCGCTTCAGGAATGGTGAAAATCTGGCCGTAAGTATTGTTAAAACGAATGGCGATATCCCGTGCAACTTCCACATGTTGTTTCTGGTCTTTCCCCACCGGAACCCGGTCAGCGCCATAGAGCAGAATATCGGCGGCCATCAACACCGGGTAGGAAAACAAACCGTGGCTGGCCGGAATCCCTTTCGCCAGTTTATCTTTATAGGAATGGCAGCGCTCCAAAAGCCCCATTCCGGTAATGTTACTTAAATACCAGGTAGCTTCGGTAACCTCCGGAACATCCGATTGGACCCAGAAAACCGACTTCTCCGGATCCAGCCCCAAGGCTAAAAAGTCACAAATGGCGTCATAGGTCTGTCTTCTCAGTCTTTCGGCGTCAAACGTCGACGTCAAGGCATGGAAATTCACGATAAAACAGAAGAGTTCATGGTCGGCCTGATATTCGATCATCCGTTTCATCATGCCGAAATAATTGCCGATATGCAGGTTTCCCGAAGGCTGAATTCCTGATAACACTCTCATCTTAAACACTCCTCAACTCGATATTGCCGGTCTCTTTTTCATAATAAACCATAAGCTTATTTATTATAACAAAATCTTTCCAACTCGACCAGTCATTCTGCGTAAATCATCTTAATCGTCATCCCGCCGTCGATCACCAGATTGACTCCGGTGATAAACCCGGCTTCCGGTGCAGCCAGATATAAACAGGCCTGGGCGATATCCTCCGGTTTGCCGACCCGCCCCACCGGATGCTGAGCGGCATCCTCCGCAGTGTGAACCGGCGTTTCGGCCCGGCTTCGTTTCTGCCAGTCCCTCACCTCAATTCATCCGGGGCTGATGGCATTCACCCGGACTGCAGGCCCCAAGGATACCGCCAGCGCATGGGTCATGGCCAACAATCCGCCTTTGGAGGCGGCATAAGCCTCCGAATCCGCCTCGGACATCAAGGCCCGCGTCGAAGCGATATTGATGATACTCCCCCGGCACCGGATCAACTGCGGAGCCGCATATTTGGCGCAAAGATAAGCCCCCCGCAAATTGACGCCGATAACCCGGTCCCACCGGTCCACCGGATCCGTCAGGATATTCCCTTTATAACTGATGCCTGCGTTATTGACCAATACGTCCAACCGCCCGAAATCCTTTGCAACGGTTTCCATCAATGATTTGACCGATTCTTCGTCCGCCACGTCGGTGGCCATGAACCGGGCATATTGGCCCCGGGCCCGGATGATCTCCTCATTTTCCATACCGGCCTCGGTATCGATATCAGCGATGACTGCCTTCGCCCCTTCCCCGGCAAAAGTCTGGGCGATAGCACGGCCAATACCTTGTCCCCCGCCGGTGACGACAATTACTTTATCCTTAAACCTCATATGCCACTCTCCTTCAAGAAACCTCAGTTTTCAAAGGTAGTTCGCCTTCTCCGCTTCATGTCCTGCCGGCCGCCAATGTCTTAACCTTAATTTAAATTTATTTTGTCCATGAAAAAAGCCAGATGACGAAGTTCATCTGGCTGGACTGCGAATTTACTTCATTTAACGATATGCCGGGTATCGAAGCCCACGTACAGTTGATACGGGCGATAAATTTTTCCCGCTGAATCCTGTTGTTCGATCCAATGGGCCGTCCACCCCACCACCCGGGCCATGGCGAAAATGGTGGTGAAATATTCTGTCGGTACATTGACGGCTTTATAGAAAAGCCCCGACCAGAAATCCACGTTAGGATGGAGATTTTTCTTGCCCAACTTTTCCTGGACGTACCGTTCCAACGTTACAGCCGTCTCATACAGATTCCACAAATCCGGCCGTTCGGCCTTGATTTTCTCCTCATCCCCATAAATCTTGGGAAGAATCACATCTTTGAAATACTTGGCCCTGGGGTCATAGGTCTTGTAAATCCGGTGCCCCACTCCCATAATCTTTTGATGGTGTTCCAGCGAATTTTCAACATGTCGGGGGACTTGATCCGCCGAACCGATGGCTTCCAGGGTCCGGACCACCCGCTCGTTGGCTCCGCCATGCAGCGGGCCGGATAAGGAATTGATGGCCGAAGAGATTAAGGCATAGATGCCTGCCTGGGACGATCCGACGGCCCTGGCTGAAAAAGTGCTGTTATTCATGGTATGATCCATGTGGAGAATGAGCGATTCCTCGAACATTTTCACATATTCGGGTTTGGCCGCATGTTCGGGCGAGAAGCAGAATAAAGCGTATTCGGCGAAAGAATTAAACTTCCGGCCTTTATTGAAGTCCGCTTTCCCGGTTAAAAAAGTCCCGATAATCGTCGGGAACTTGGCAATCAGGGCGATGGCCCGCTTTACGTTTTCCCGATGGTTATCCACCTGCCACGAATCCTTGTCAACGGCTTCCAACAGCAACACAGCAGCGCTGAGCATGTTCATGGGATGTAAGTTCGGGTTAAAGTGCAGAATGGAATCGCTGACGCATTCCGGGAGATAAATATTGTCCAAGAGTTTCTCCCGGAACTCTTTTTCTTCGGCTTCCAAGGGAAGATCTCCGTTTAAGATCAAGAAAGCCACTGATTCAAAACTGCAATACTCAGCCAGCTCCTCCACTGGATACCCGCGATAGGTTAACAGGCCCCGTTCGCCGTCAATATGGCTGATGGCCGACTTCACCACCGGCACCTCGGCCAGGCCCGGGAAATACCCTTTCTCCAGCAATGTGGAGATCAGACGATAATAATGCTCCTTTTTTTGCGGATCATCAACAAACTCCAACAGTCGGTTCAATTTTTCTTCCAGATGTTTTTCCGTCATCCTCATTCCTCCATCTTTCACAATCAACTTTGCTATGATTTATCATTTCCAGCGCACAACGTTAAACGCATCGCTTTCCATAAAAAGGTATAATTATGCAGTTATTAAGTATTAATTATTAATGATCATGAAAAAAATTTCAAGTAAAAATTGTGAAAAACTTAAGGATTTCGCAGTTTTTATCCATCATTCAATATACTGTATACAATATTCAATAAAGAATAAAAAAAACAATCCTTGATGCCTTCAAGGATTGTTTCATTTCCATTGGATCCACCCCTCGTTAATTGGAGCTCATCACGGCCTTAATCGCCTGATCCAGTTTCTTCGCTTCATTCCGGGCCACTTCGGCAAAATCAGCTCCGGAGGAGGCATAGATAATGCTCCGAGACGCATTGATGATGATCCCCGCCCCGTTCGCATCCCGGCCGTTCTTCACCGTCTGCTCCAAGTCACCGCCCTGGGCGCCGACGCCCGGGATGAGAAAAGGCAGGTCCGGGGCGACTTGGCGGACTTCCGCCAATTGCCGGGGATACGTGGCACCCAGCACCAAGCCGCAATTGCCCTGGGTATTCCATTCCCGGCAAACCGCCTCGGCCACTCTTCGGTAAAGAGGTTCTCCCCCGACCAATGTCAGCTCCTGAAATTCGGCGGCTCCGGGATTGGAAGTGTGGCACAGGACAATGACGCCGAGATGGGAACGTTCTAAAAAAGGTAGCAACGCTTCCCGTCCCAGATATGGATGGACCGTTATCGCATGGGCTGAAAAAACATCTTCGACCATTTGGACATAACCCCGATTAGTGCTGCCGATATCGGCCCGTTTGGCATCGAGAATGATAGGGATGTCCGGATAATGCTCCCGAAGATACCGATTGGTCCGGATGAGAGCGTCGAGCCCTTCCAAACCGTACCCCTCGTAAAAGGCGATATTCGGTTTATACGCGCAGCAAAAGTCGGCCGTCGCTTCAATTATCAAACGGTTAAATTCAAAGATCGCATCCGATACGGCGTCTGCCCGTATCCCCTCAGGCAATTTGGCATAATCCGTATCAAGGCCTACGCAGAGAAATCGTTGTTTTTCCCACTGTTTCCGGAGTAATTCATTAAAAGCAACCGGCACTCTGATCATCGCTCCTTTGCATAATATCCCTTTCCTTTTCGCTATGGATCGGTTAAGTCCTCCTGCAAATGAAAATCCTTAGGTTTCATCCGTCGTCCGACAAAAAAAGAACCGGTTCCGACGACCGGTTCTTTCTTATGAAACGCTGGTTTCCGTAAAGATCTGACGCAACAAGTTAGGATACTTCTTAGCCAATACCTGGGTTCGCACAGGCGGCCGCAACCGGACTTTACACAGATGTTTTTTGGCCTTGGGCAATGAATGATACCATAAACTGACCCATTCGTAAAATTCCCGGTAATTTCGGTCGCGCAAAGTGATATCCGAAGGCAACCCGTAGGAATGCAATATCTCCAGAAACTTCCCTTCGGCCAGGCGATCCGTAGCCGCCGACACTTTTTCGCGGACCACCGGATACCCTTTGGCCTTCAGATATTCTTCGAAAAGGTCGAAGATTTCGCCGCGGCACAACCGGACGGGTTCCTGACATGAAATCCCCAATTCAATAAAGGCTTTTTTCAAAATACGGGTAGCAAACAAAATCCGTTCTTTCACATGGGGAGGTATCAATAAAAAATACCATGCCTCGTTCGTTTCCAGACGATGAATCACCAATACTTCCGGGCCAAGGAAACAGCCTCCGCCCGCATCATCGATCTCAATCATGAGTCCGTGTCATCTTCTTTCTGCAAAGTTTAAACATGAAAACGAGTTCGACAATACCGACCATATATAAGATAAGATATGAAACCCACACTTTTTTATGATACACCAAATTTTTATGGCTTTCAACAATGGCCCGTTGGAAGCATTGGCAAAAGTATCAAAAGCCTGTCAAGGACAACAGGCCTTTGATATCAACGTCGTTTAAAACCGGAAAGATACGCCGGCAATGAAGCCTTCGCCTTCAAGCTTATCGAGGTATTCATCAAAATCAAACAAAAGACCGCGATAACCAATCATCAAACCCGCCTGATCAGTCAGATAATATGTATATTTCAGTTTATAAATGTACAGATCAAACCCCACATCTACTAATTTTATTTCAGAATCCAAGCCGTACCCCAGAGAAGCGGTAACAACGGAACGTTCAGTCGGATACCAATTGAAGTCCAAATGGGATTTGAGCCCTTCCAACTCCTCCATAAATACATAAATGTCGAACCAGGAAAGATAAAAATCAAGCTTGATCTTTTCTTTATCAACCAACCGGTAGCCTGCTTTTATTTCCCAAAAATCTACGTCCACATTGTCGAAATCACCGAATCCGTATTGGAAACCAAGCTTAAACCGTTCCCACTGATGCTCCATACCCCAAAAAGTCATTGTTAAGTCAATTTTATCAGGATCACCTTTGAACTCTAACGTTGCATCGTCCCAACGCTCCGCCCAAAACTCCACCGGCCCCGCTTGACAATTATATGCTGCCGTCCCCAGCAGAACCATACAGGCAAACAAAATCATGAACATTTTTTTCATGCAAAAACCTCCTGAATTTTTATAAAATTTCCCAAATAATATGTAAATAACTGAAATTTTATATTGAGCATAAAAAGCCCCGTTTTGTGGCAAGCGATTTTCGTGCATCAACCGACAGGTTTTGCCTTCAACCCGTTCAAAATATACATTAACCCAATCGAAAACGCCGAAATGATCAAAACCCACACCATGGCGGTGGCCATATCTCCCGTCTCGGCAGCGAAAAAAATGGCCAGCGGTATAGTCTGAGTCCGACCGGGGATCCCCCCGGCAATCATCATGGTGGCGCCAAATTCGCCCAGAGCCCGCGCAAAGGAGAGCATAATCCCGGCTAATATACCCGGCCAAGCCAAAGGCAAAA
>JAKOSX010000090.1 GCA_029776595.1 Bacillota bacterium
GAAACAATCGAAACAGGACATTGATGAGCTTCACCCGCCCCAACAACCGGGGGCTTTATCTCGGCCGTATCAAAGCGGTGGATGCAGCCGGGGTAACCCTTCGCTTGGAAACCGAACTCCGGCAAGGAGATGAAATCGAAATCTGGGTGAAAAAAGGAGGACGGGCTACAGCCGCCATCGACCGGATGATTGTCGACGGCAAAACGGTGAATGCTGCAGCAGCCGGTACCGTCGTCCGTTTCCCGGTAAGGGGGAAAGTATATCCAGGGGATCGGGTTTTTAAGGTATATTCCAGTCACGTGGCGGAAACCACCCGGAAAGCATTGGACCCTGACAATCCAGCGTTTAAAATTCCTTGCCGGATGCATATTGCCGGAAGGTCAGGAGAACCTTTGGTTTTAACCTGCAGCGACGATCAGGGACATCATGTTGCCGTCCGTTCGGAGATTGCGTTGCAACCGGCCATTAAACGGCCCCTTACGGTTGAAGTATTGAAGGAGCAATTGGGGCGTTTGGGGAATACGCCGTTTTATTTGGCTGACATCGAGTATGCCTTGGAAGGGGAAGTCATGCTGCCGCTGAGTGCCCTCAATCAATTGCGGCGGGAAGCCGTTGACCAGCTAACCCAAAAGCGGCTTCAGGCATTTTCGCCTTCGACGGATGTTCAGGTACAGATAGCCCGGAGAGGCGTCGGAAATATGGTGCCGGCCGAAGCCGGGAACCGTCGCAGCCGACCCGGATTAAGCGTTTGGGCTGCGGATTTGGACGGAGTTTATGAAGCGGCTTTAGCCGGTGCGGAATTGATTTATGCCGGCGGAGATGAATTAACCGGATTTTCGTGGGACCAAGCCGCTTTTTCCCGGGCCGTGGCCATAGCCCGGGAAGCCGGGGCCAAGCTGGTGGTCGGTATGCCCAGAATTAACCGGGAAGAGCATCGGCCTCTTTGGGAACGTTATCCTGAATATGCCGTAAAAGCTCAGGCCGACGGGATTATCGTCTCCGACCTGGGAGGATGGGAAATGGTGCGGTCCCGCACCGATCTTCCGATCTATTTGAACTACACCTTGAATTTTTTCAACCGATGGGCGTTTCGGTTTATGGCTGACAGACGAATACGTCAGATCACGGTCTCTCTGGAACTGACCCTGTCCCAAGTCGCGGCATTGGCCGAAGTGTCGCCCGTTCCTTTGGAGTGCGTCATTCACGGCCCGTTGGAGCTGATGGTTTCCGAATATTGTCCCATTGGTGCTCTCGGGTCCCCGTCAGGCTCATGTAACCGGGATTGCCGGAACCATTCGTTCGTTCTCCGCGACCGGTTGCAAATGGATTTTCCGGTTTTCACCGATCAGTTTTGCCGGATGCATTTATTAAACGCCAACGATCTCTGTCTTTACGGTGAATTGGAACGTTTGGCCAAACTTCCGCTGGTATTGCGGCTGGAATTAAAGACCTATACCCCACAGCAAACCGCCATGGTGGTCAATGCTTACCGTTATGCCCTCAATCAAAGGCTCTCCGGAGGAAACGTGGGTGACGTCGAAGGGATGATGGAGCAGTTTAAGCGATTGACCGGGCGGGGGATCACCAAAGGCCATTTTTTCAGGGGAGTGGAATGATCGCTTCATTGGCCGATGGAGAGGTTAATTTTTATAAATATCGTATATTTCAAGCGATCTTTTGTTTACACTGTAACTTAATTATGGTAAAATTGATTTTGAAATTTAGCCTGAGAATGGCTAAATCAACCTCTTGCTGGGAATTCCGAAGCTCCGACGGTTTTCGCGGCGGAAGGCGTTTAAAAGAAACGGAGGTGAACACCATGGGTTTAAGCGTTGAACAAAAACAAGAGATCATCAACAAATACAAATTGCACGAGAGTGATACCGGGTCTCCTGAGGTTCAGATTGCGATCCTCACCGAACGCATCAACTATCTGACCGAACATTTGAAGGAGCATAAAAAAGACCATCACTCGCGCCGGGGTTTGTTGAAGATGGTCGGACAAAGGCGGGGCCTTTTAAACTATCTTTATAAAAAAGATATCGAGAGATACCGCGCCATCATTGAGAAATTAGGTTTACGGAAATAGTGGGAAAAGCGGGTTACCCGCTTTTCTTTCTTATAAAGGGATATACTATAAAAAATTTCTTTATAAGAAATAGGTTTCAGTAAGGAGGATTCATTCATGCAAAAATGGGAGATGACCTTGGGAGGTCGTCGGCTGTGCATAGAGTACGGGCAAGTTGCCAAACAGGCCAATGCTGCAGTGCTTGTCCGTTACGGCGATACGGTCGTCTTGGTTACGGCTGTCATGTCTCCCCAGGCCAGGGAAGGAATCGACTTTTTTCCGCTTTTAGTGGACTATGAAGAACGGCTTTACGCCGTCGGTAAAATCCCGGGCGGATTTATCAAACGGGAAGGCCGGCCGCCGGAAAGCGCGGTTTTGGCGGCACGGATGATTGACCGTCCCATTCGTCCGCTGTTCCCGGAAGGCTTCCGAAATGATGTTCAGGTTGTGGCCATCGTATTGTCAGTTGAGCCGGACAATGAGCCATCAATTGCGGCAATGATTGGAGCTTCGGCTGCTTTACATATTTCGGAGATTCCTTTCGCCGGGCCCATCGGAGGCGTTAAAGTCGGACGGGTTAACGGAAGATTCGTGATCAATCCGACGGTGGCTCAATCCGAACAAAGCGATCTGCATTTGGTGGTGGCAGGGACCGCGGATGCCATTATGATGGTGGAAGGCGGGGCCAGGGAAATCAGCGAAGAGGACGCTCTGGAAGCCATTATGTTCGGCCATGAGAGCATCAAAGAGATCGTTGCGTTCATCGAAAAGATCCGGGCCGAAGTCGGCAAACCCAAAAAAGAAGTGGTCCTGTACCAGCCCGATCCGGAAATTGACAAGATGGTTCGGGAGTATGCGACGGAGAAAATGGTTTCGGCCATTAAGACCGGAGACAAATTGCTGCGGGAAGAATTGATTGAAAACGTGAAGGAAGAGACGCGTCAGTATATGGCGGAGCAGCTGGCCGAAGCGTATGATGCTTCCCTCAAAGACATCGATGAAGTGTTGGATTCCATCGTCAAGGAAGAAGTCCGGAAGATGATCGCCGTTGAAAAAATCCGCCCAGACGGACGGGGATTGTCGGAAATTCGCCCCATTTCCTGCGAAGTCGGACTTTTACCCCGGGCACACGGGTCGGGATTGTTTACCCGCGGACAAACCCAGGTGTTAACCGTCTGCACTTTGGGGCGGGTCAGCGAAGAACAGATTTTGGACGGGCTTGGCGAGGAAGATTCCAAACGGTATATCCACCATTACAATTTCCCGTCCTACAGTGTGGGCGAGGTACGGCCGATGCGCAGCCCGGGCCGGCGGGAAATCGGACATGGTGCATTGGCGGAACGGGCTCTGCTTCCGGTGATTCCCAGTGAAGAAGAATTTCCGTATACCATCCGTCTGGTGTCGGAAGTTTTGGAATCCAACGGTTCATCATCTCAAGCCAGCGTCTGTGGCAGCACTCTCGCTTTAATGGATGCCGGTGTCCCCATCAAACGTCCGGTGGCAGGTGTGGCCATGGGGCTGTTGAAGTATAATGACAGCTTTGCGATTTTGACGGATATTCAAGGGATGGAGGACCATTTCGGCGACATGGACTTTAAAGTTGCCGGAACGCGGGAAGGGATTACCGCCATCCAAATGGATATCAAGATCAAAGGAATTGACCGTGAGATATTAAGCCAGGCGTTGGCTCAGGCTCGGGAGGGCCGGTTGTTCATCCTCGATAAAATGCTGGAGGTTCTGAGTGAACCCCGAAAAGAATTGTCTCCGTATGCGCCTCGTATCATCACCTTTGAAATCGATCCGGACCGGATTTGCGATGTTATCGGGCCCGGCGGAAAAATGATTCGGAAAATTATCGAAGAGACCGGTGCTGAAATTGACATCGAAGATGACGGCCGAGTCTTCATCGCTGCGGTGGATGTCAATGCCGGTATGAAAGCCGAGCAAATGATCCGCCGGTTGACCAGCGATGTGGAAGTCGGAAAGATCTACATGGGCAAAGTGACTCGGTTAATGAATTTCGGCGCCTTCGTTGAGATTTTGCCGGGAAAAGAAGGATTGGTCCATATTTCCCAATTGGCCAAGGAACGTGTGGCTAAAGTGGAAGATGTGGTCAATGTAGGCGACGAGATTATGGTCAAAGTGATCGAAATCGACAAACAAGGACGGGTCAATCTTTCCCGAAAAGCCACATTGATGACAGAAGAAGAAGCTGTCGAGCATGGCAAATAAAAAATAAACCTTCCGTACGGAGGGTTTTTTTATTGCCAATAAAGGCACAAGCGTGAGGCAGGGGAAACAGGAGTCAGGAATGTAGAAGACAGAAGGTAGAATACAGAAGCTTTGGCTTAGTTGGCAGTTGGGACAGTGGACAGTTATTTAACAATAAAAAAGTTTACAATGTAATAGTAGGCAGTTGTAAACCGTCCACTGTCGACTATACTCATGCCTATGCCCAGCCGCGAACAGTGGTGAACTTTTAAATTCTTCCGGCCTTAATATGGCCCATTTTGATCAATTCCCGTTGGCGTTGGAACAGGTATTTAGTAATTTCGTTTTGAATTTTTTCGGAGATATTAACAAAGTCGAGCGCGATGCCTTTTTCATCGTCATTTTCGGTAGATTCGACTCGGATGACCTTCCCTTCAAAACGGATAGGTTCGACGGACGTGGGCAGATGAAGTTGACATGTAATGATTTGATGAAGTTTGAGGGAAGGGTTGTCTTTCACGATGGCAAAGAGACCGCTGGCGGATAAATTGACGATCCGCCCCCGGTATTCTGTCTCGGTATCATCTTGATAAATGAAGAACAAGTCGACGTCGCATCGGAAAAAACGGCGCCTGGAGGTTGTTTGCATTGTCACCGGCATACTGATAGTGATGGTAGCGGGATCGCCCTGATGGAAAGCAAGGATTTCGGCTGTAAAATAGTAATTCTTTAAATCGGCATCATGACGGCCGATTACGACCAGTTTGGTTCCAGGCGGAATCTGTTGAGAAACGGGAAGGATTAACGTGACTTCCCGATCACCCATTTTTTCGATAACGGTTTTAAACAGTTTTTTCTGCTTGGAATGATCGCGAAATTCGATTTGAAGTGAATTGCCGCTATTAAAAAGTTTTTTAAATAAGAAGTTGGAATCCATCAAGCAATCTCCTCCGGAAGACTCACAAAACTTAAATAGCTTATTATTATTCTTCAAGCAATGAAAAAATTCCTTTTGGGTCATGTCAAATATTTGTAATTTGGAGAAGGGACAGTTGATGAAAGCGGAATTTTTTTTGCAAGGATACACATACTAGAGCAAACAGGAGGTATTGTTTTTGGAAAACGAATATCGCGTCCAACATGAAATCGGCCCAGAAAATCCGGGGGAACAGCCGTTGGAACAGCCGATTCGGCAGAGCCCACGCAAACAGAAGATGGTGCTGCAAAGTATCCAGTCCATGGGGCAAACCAATATGCCGGCGCCGACGGAGAATAACATCCATACATTAATCATCGTCGGACAAATTGAAGGCCATATGGTGCTGCCACCGAAAAATAAGACCACCAAATACGAGCATATTATCCCCCAATTGGTGGCTATCGAACAAAATAAAAATATCGAAGGGGTATTGGCCATCCTCAATACGGTGGGCGGAGACGTAGAGGCCGGGCTGGCCATAGCGGAAATGCTGGAAAGCCTCTCTAAACCCACGGTGTCCCTGGTATTGGGAGGAGGCCATTCCATTGGAGTGCCGATAGCCGTATCGACGGACTACAGTTTCATTGCGGAAACCGCCACCATGACCATTCATCCTCTGCGCTTAACGGGAATGGTCATCGGAGTGCCCCAGACCTATGAATATCTGGAAAAAATGCAGGATCGGGTCATCCGCTTTGTGACACAACATTCGAAAATTTCCGAGGAACATTTTCGGGAATTAATGTTCCGTACCGGAGATTTGGTGCGGGATATCGGAACCGTGCTGGTGGGGAAGGATGCCGTTTCCAGCGGACTCATTGATGAAGTGGGCGGCATCGGCGCCGCTTTAAAGAAACTGGAAGAATTAATAGAACTCAACAGAAAACCCGGTCGAAAGGATTTTCCACAATGATACTTTATACGATTTATCCGTTGGAAATGGTATTTGAGGATGAAAATGAAGAGCAACCCCGGGACGTAGAGATCAAAGCCGGCTTGGTAAGCTTGATGTGCCAAAGTATGCCCGGAGGGGAGATGAAGATTACCCGGATCATCAGTACCAATCCTCAGGATTACCTGAACCCGGAATGGCAGCCCGGGAAGACGTTGGTCCGACGTTAACGGTGGCGTTTCCATAACATTTCCCTGGACGGCGACTGCAAGAAAAACCCATTATGGGTTTTCTTTTTTTGCAGGAAATTAACTTAATTGAAAGAATAGAAGAATTAAAGAGATAAAAGTTTTTATATCATAGGGGAGGAAAAAATTGTCGTCGATAGTCGAAGGTCTATTAAGCTTAATCGGAGCATTGGGTTCTTTTTTGTATGCTATTTCCCGGTTCGGCGATGGCGTTCAGAAATTGGCCGGAGAACGTATGCGGATCATTTTTGAAAAACAACCCAAACATCCGGCGTACAGCTTTTTAAGCGGCGTTGGCATGGCTGCCGCTTTGCAAAGCAATATTCTCACCTTTGGAATGATTACCAGTTTGATTAATGCCAGTTTTTTAAGTCTTTTGCCTGCTTTATGGACCATGCTGGGAGTCAACTTGGGAATGACTCTGACCGCCCAATTGATGTCCATCCATATCGGTCCTTACTTCTTTTTACTTTTATTTATTGGTTATTTAATCTATTTTTACGGCAAAAAACATAGCCGTCATTATCTCGGACAAATATTGTTCAATCTAGGATTGATGTATTTGAGTTTCGGCATGTTCCACCATGCGTTTAAAATGTTAGAAAGCGAGCCGATAGCTGTCCATTACCTTCGGGTGTTGCTGACCAATCCATGGCTTGGCTTTTTGGTGGGATTGGGTTTGGCCGCCAGTTTTCGAAGCAGCAATACAGTGGTGGTGCTGGCCCAAAGCATGGTGGGGATCAATCTGGCTTTGGCGCCTGTTACCCTTTTAAGCGGCGCTTTTGCCATTGTTATCGGAGCCAATGCCGGGACCACCATCATTAATATGTTGAGCGGCAGGGATCGGCTGCCGGTGGTTCGAAAAGCCAACTGGTTCCACCTTTTCTTCAATTTGTCCACAGCTATTTTCAGTATATTGTTTTTGCCCATTGCCTATTATCTGGTTCACGGGGTCAGCCTTCAAATCAGCGGCTTTTTCCATAATTTCGCCAAAATGGTTTTCGATTGGAATATCGTGGCTGTCGGCAGGACGGACCGCTGGTATAACATCTGGCAGATCGCCATGGCCCACACGCTATTTAATATGGCGGTGATTTGCATTTGGTTTCCGATTACTTTCGTCGCCGCAAAAATCGGCTTACCCATATTAAAGGATGATACGAAGATCGGGACCAACGGCTCCACTTATCTGGACCGCCGAGCCTTGCAAACTCCGGCTTTGGCATTGATTTTGGCAGCCCGTGAAATTAAACAGATGGCCGATATTACCCAACGGATGTTAAAATCAGCCCGGTTGGCATTTATCAAAAACCAAATGCATTTGATCGACGGGATTAACCGGGATGAAGTGATTGTGGATGACCTGCAGGAACAAATTACCTTTTATCTATCGGCGCTGTTGTCTCAAAATTCGTTGACCGAAGCCCAATCCCATCGCTTGGCGGGATTGTTGCATATCGTCAGCGATGTGGAACGGGTGGGAGACCATGCCTATAACATCGCCAATTTGGCCGAGAAACGTTATCAGGAGCAGTTGCAGTTCTCCGAATTGGCGCTGAATGAGATCGAATTAATGTTTGGTAAAGTCATCGATTTTTATTCCAAAGCCTGTCAGGCATTTTCCGAAAATCAGCAGGCTGTCGCCAAACAGTTGCTCAGCCGCGAAGAGGGCATCGACAAACTGGAGGAAGAATTGCGTCAAAATCATATCCACCGTTTAAATCAGGGAAAATGCTGGCCAAGTTCGGGTGTTGTCTATGTGGAAATGTTAAGCAATCTGCAACGGGTTGCCGCCCATGCTGCCAATATTGCCAGTGCCAGCCTTGAAGAAGGTGAAGAATAATGCCACGAAATCATAAAGAACGGTCGAATCACGACGGTTTTTCAGAGCAAAAGAACGAGATTGCAGGCGTTTTCCTCATTGGACTTGCTGCATTGGCTTTTGCAGCCATTTTTTTTAACGGTGCCGGTTTTGTCGGAGAGATCATCAAATCCGGTATTTATTTGCTTTTCGGGAAACGGGGGGCATTTATTCCCGTCATCGGCATGGCCGTGGCCGGCGGCATGCTTATCGGGTCCAAACGGATTATTTCGCTGAACCGGCGATTCTTTGCTGTCTTTTTGCTTCTCCTTTGTACGATGGTGATCATCCATTTGGCCAGCGGAATCCAAATTGACGGCGACACATGGGAGGATGCGCCTTCCGGAGCCGGTGTCCTTGGGCATTTTCTCTCCGTTTGGCTGTTGGCTTGGTTTGGAAACGTGGGAATTGTCGTATTTTTGATAACCGTCATCACCGTCGCGTTTATTTTAGCCATGGAGCAACCGCTGTTTAAAACCATCAAAGGATGGTGGCAGCGGCGAAAGATACAGTCATCCCTTCCCAGGGTTATGACGGAAGCCGATGGGGTTCACCAGGTTTCAGCTGCCGCTGACGTAGCGGAGGAAGAAACGACGGACATGCCTCAAACCGGACCGGTCCATGATACGGCGGAACCGGATGCCAAATCCAATAAAGTGATAGCTGCCCTTCAAAGCATGCTGAAGGATGCCGATGAAAAGCCTCGTCCCAAAAAGAAAGCGGATCAGGAGAGTGAGGACGGGAAACCGGTAC
>JAKOSX010000091.1 GCA_029776595.1 Bacillota bacterium
AAGGTACCCCTTAAAAAGAACCTGCTCATCAAAGATCCGGATCCAATCTTCTTGTAAATCCGTGTTCTGTGCATGAATATAAATATCGTTATTCCATAAAAATGCATCCCCCTTCATCGATTCGCCGACAAATTCAAGGGCCCGTGGAACCTCCATGACGGAGAAACAGTTCCTGGCGAGCAATTCTCCAAGAGCCCGGTCATGGGGTTGATATTTCCATCCCAGATCCCTCAACACTTCCGCCACAGACTGTTTCAGATTGGCTTTATTATAGATATCCGGAAAGATTTCAAGCCAGGCACGGTCTTCAGCATCTACCCATCCCCGTACGGTGGCATACTTCACCTTTACCGGCGTTCCTTTGGGGATGATGCGGAACAGCATTTCAATATCTTCATTTCGCATTCGGAAACATCCTTTGGACACCGGATTGCCAATGGAACCGGGCGAATTGTTCCCATGGATCCCATAGCCTTTGATGTTCAACCCCAGCCAATATTTGCCCAAAGGGTTGGCAGGCCCCGGCGGGACCGGTTTACGGCCCTGGGGATACCAGACAGGATTTATCACTTTATTGACGATATAAAAATCGCCAATGGGAGAAGGCTCCGAGGGTTTACCCACCGCCACCGGATATTTGCCCAGGAGAACGCCATCCTGATAGACATATAGTTTATATTCGGGAATATTAATCATAATTTGCCATTTCGGCGAACCGGAGTCCAGAGTGTATGCCTGAGCCAACCCGACGGACATCATCATAATGAATCCAACCAATAACACCAGGTGCTTTTTCAATACCAAAAACCTCCTTAAAATCTGCAGGCCAGACTACCCGACCACGCCCAATCTCTCAAATTATATGAATTATCAGGCTGAACAATGACCATGCAGACAAGAAAAAGACATAACTGAATCATTACGTAAAAAAATTTAAGCCACTCCTTGCCGGAGTGGCTTCAATGAATACCAATGGATTTCAATCCTTCATCAATTTATTCATATGAATTATGGTTCCTTTGGTAATCACCCGTTCGCCAAATTTGTTTTTCAGTTGATCGACTGTCCGATGCAATTTATCCAGTTGAATCACGGCCGGATCCTCCGGCTCTGCAAATAAAGATAACTGGATTTGAGGGTCTTCGAACCCGCTGACCGTAATGCCCAAGAGCCGGACTTTTCCTCCACCCCATTCTGCCTGCGTGGCCAAGCCTAAAGCCACCTGATAAATGGTTTCTTCAAAATCCGTCGGCTGCTCCAACGTGGTTTGCCTGGTCATGGTTTTAAAAGCCCGATCCCTGATTTTGACGGTGATCACACGCCCCTTCAGACGGTGTTGACGCAATCGCCGTGCCACCTGATCGGCCAGGCACAGCAACACTCCGGTTAAAAATTCCCGATCATCCGTATCCGTCTGGAACGTCATCTCATGGCCAATACTTTTGGCGGTTTCATCCGTAACCACCAGGCGATCATCCCGGCCATGGGCCAGTTGATGAAGATGGGCCCCCACCTCGCCCAGGCGTTCGATGAGTTTTTCCAATGGATAACGTCTTAACATGCCAATGGTCCGAATGCCCATTTGTAATAAGACAGCCTCGGTCCGTTTGCCGACTCCCCAAAGTTTTCCCACAGGCAAATCTTCCAACAGCTCCAAGGCATTTTCAGGAGTGATTACCACAAAGCCTTTGGGTTTTCTCAAATCCGATCCCAGTTTGGCCAAAAACTTGTTGGGAGCAATGCCTACTGAAGCCGTCAGCCCGATTTCCTCCTCGATCCGCCGGACAATGGTTTTCCCTATCTCCACCGCCGGCCCGAATATCACTTCGGAACCGGTTAAATCCAGAAATGCTTCATCCAGTGACAACGGCTCGATTAACGGGGAATACTCTGCTAAAATCCCCATAATCTGACGGGATACTTCCGCATATCTTTTAGCCCGTACCGGAAGGAAAATGCCCTGGGGACATCTGCGAAAGGCTTCCTGAAGGGGCATTGCCGAACGAACGCCAAAGCGGCGTGCTTCATAAGAGCAGGTGGAAACCACTCCCCGCCGGGACGGGTCGCCGCCGACGATCACCGGTTTTCCCCGATACACCGGATTATCCAATTGTTCCACCGCTGCATAAAACGCATCCATATCGAGATGTAAAATCTTTCGTTCCATCTCAAAAATGCTCCCTCAGTCCATCGCCAAACTTATTATCGAACACGATACCCATGGATTTCTGTTTGGCATACTTATTTTAAATGAAAAAACCCGTCTATGAACACCGACGGGTTATAACTATCCTTATCTGGATTTACGTTTCCTTGCTGCTTCCGATTTTTTCTTCCTCTTTACGCTGGGCTTTTCATAATGCTCTCTCTTCCGGACTTCGGCTAAAATTCCGGACATTTGGCATTGTCTTTTAAAACGCTTTAACGCGCTATCTAAAGTCTCATTTTTACCGATCTTAACTTCAGTTGCCACAAATTTTCCCTCCCCTCCACTGCCTGCCTGCTTTACGACTTCGCCCGCAGTGTTCGGTTCGAAAGTCAAAATTACATTTTAAAATTATACTATAATTCCCCGGTTTTTGTCAACTCATCCGGGAGGCCAACTCATGCTGCGTCCGGCAAGGACGTGGAAATGTAGATGATGAACACTCTCCAGCGCATCCCGACCACAATTGACCACGACCCGAAACCCGTTTTCCCTCAATCCCAGCTCTTGGGTGACCGTTTGGATAGCCTTCATCAAATCCGTTGCCAAGCCATCCTGAAGCAGATTCGGATCGGCAATATTGTTGATATGCCGTTTCGGGATGACCAAAATATGGGTAGGCGCCGCAGGTTGAATATCTTTAAACGCAATAACCCGCTCATCTTCATAAACCACAGTGCTGGGTATCTCTTTATTGATTATTTTACAAAATACGCAGTCAGACACCGAAAATCTCTCCTTTTTGGCCTAATTCGACAAACCTGATTAAATTCCTTCTGAATCTCCTGATTTTTTAGTAAAGGACACGGCAGAATGATAGGTGTCGGGTATCAAAACCCCTATCAACCTCTCCCCTTCGTTTTCTGTGATTTTCACTTGGCAGACTTTATTTTTGAGATCCTGGCCGCTCTCTGCCTTCACCGGAATATATTCTCCGGAAAGGCCGGTCCAGTATAGGCCTTCCCGCTCTTCGAACAACACCTCAACGGTTCTCCCGATAAATCGGTCGGCAAACGCACGGCTCATTTGGAGCGCAATCTCGCTGATCCGGCGGCTTCGTTCCTCCTGGATCTTGCCAGGAACCCGATCCGGCAACATGGCCGCCGGTGTCCCCTTTCGGGGTGAATACCGAAATACATGCATTTTGCTGAAACGCTGCTCTTTCACGAACTCTAACGTATTTTCAAAATCTTCATCGGTTTCGCCGGGAAATCCGACAATTAAATCAGTACCAATGCCGATCAACGGGTTCATCGAACGCAGTTCCTGCAACAGGTCTCGGAAATAATCCAGCCGATATCCTCGGTTCATCCTTTCCAAAACCCGGTCGCTACCGCTTTGCAAAGGAATGTGCAAATATTGGCAGATTCGTGGATGTCCTGCGATTCGGCGGATCAACCCTTCCGTAAAATCCGTCGGTTCGATGGAACCCAACCGGATCCGGAATTCCCCGGAAAGTACCGTCAGCTCCCGCAAGACATCATCGAGGGTCAATCCCAGATCTTTCCCATAACAGCCCAAGTGAATACCGGTGAGGACGATCTCCCGGTATCCCGCTTCCACCAGTTTCTTAAACTCGGCAACTACACGCTCCAGAGGCATACTTCGGACTTTTCCTCGGGCATAGGGAATAATGCAATACGAACAAAACTGTTCGCACCCTTCTTCGATTTTCAGCATGGCCCGGGTCCGACCGGAAACCAGGCCATGGGGCAGATCGATCCATCCGTCATGTTCCAAGATCTCGATGTGCAACCGTTTCTGCCGGTCAGCCAGATACTTTTCGACCAAATCGACAATTTGGGGGCGTTCCGCCATTCCCACCAATAAATCGACACCCTCGATCCCGCCGGCTTCTTCCGGCGAAACCTGAGAATAACATCCGGTAGCAACCACGATCCCGGACCCATATCCAATGGCCTTCCGAATGCTCTGTCTGGATTTTCCGGCGCCGGTCTGAGTCACGGCGCAGGTATTGATCACATAAATATCGGCTCCCGGGCCAAAGGGTACGATATCGTAGCCCCGTTCCCGGAACAACGTCATTAAACTTTCCGTGTCATCCTGGTTCACTTTACACCCTAATGTATGAAAAGCTACTTTCATTCGTCTCCTACCTTGATATTGATCTGGAAAACCATCCGTCATGAAAATCCCGAATAAACGAAAAAGCCTAGATGATTCCGTCCGTTTCCCGTTTCAGCCTGTCCACCCACAACAGCAGCAAGGGATTGAGTACAAGCAAGGTCAATAATGTCAACACTATCATGGAATAGCCATAGGGAAACAACCAAAACAAAAGCATACAAGTGTTGAGAAAACCAATGCCATACCCGATCTGGAAGCGATTCCATTTGGGACTGGCATTGGCGATAATTTTATAAAAACAAACCTCAATGGCCGCCAGATAAAACCAGGCCAGCCATTCCCGTTGGGAAACGGTGATCATCCCGTATCCATGCTTCACTTTCCATAAGATGAGCAAAGTCAAAATAAATCCGTAAAAAGTTAACAAGGCATACACCAAAATCCGTTTAAATCCGCCCTTTTTCTCCGGATGTTCCTCATCCGGATGAAAAGTTAAAAAGGCACAGCAACACCACAGGCCGACGGTCATTCCCACTCCCCACAGCGCCGGAAGAAGAATCACCGTCAGAAAGGAAATCCCCACTGCGGCCCAGGGAGTCCACCGGACCAATGCCTGCAGAATAAACCCAAGGACAAAAGCATCGGCTATGGTGAGCCAAGCATGGAAATCCATCATCCTAAGCTCCTTTCGTGCCATCCGCCACCGAATTAACCTCCAAAAAATACTCCATTAAATACAGGCTGCCGTCTTTCCCCCACCGCCAGGTACGAGTATTCCCAATAATTTGGCTAAAGCCAGTAGATCACGGGCATTATGTTGTAAGATTGGGTCGATATAAAACCGCTGGCCGGTGTCCATAAAACGCTGATAAAACTCTGGAACTTCCGAACCCGGAAGATCTCCTTCCCGATTTTCATTAAAAATATACTTTTCGATGGTTGTCAAGCGGCAATTAGGCAATACCGGTTTGAACTCCCTGCGGGCATGTTTTAACAAATCCAAATGAAATGCCTCAAACCGATCATCCAGTTGATAATAACGAAGTCTACCTCGGAGATAAGGGATATCGAAACTTTTGCCGTTATAACTGACTAAAATTCCCCGATTGCGCACAGTCTCATTCAATTCGGACAAAATAGCGATTTCTTCCTCAAAATTTCTGGCTAAAAACTGCCGGATGATCCCTTTACCCTGCTCAAACCGGAGCATGCCGATTAAAAAGACGGGATACATATAGTACAGCCCAGCAGTTTCAATATCGATAAATGTCAAATCCTCCGGCCGGTAAAAACTGAGCAGCTCCAGATCGGAGGCACCGTATTTCTCCAATCTACCCACATCCCGTCTCTCGATGATCCGGAGTAATTCCCGGGCGGCAGCGGCCCAACGCGGATGCCGGCATAAATCGGACAAAGTTTCATATCCCTCGGCTTTCAGCTTACCGGCTGTTGCGGAGCCTATCCCAAATACCAACTGTAAGTCGGAATGAATGAGATCTTCCGGCGGAAAAACCCATTCCACATTGGCAGTCTCGTACTCGATGAACTGGTATGCTCCGGCATGATTATGAGCCGCCTGATCCCTTCGCACCACCCATTCCTCAGCATCGGGAGTTAACGGCGTCGGGACGTATGCTTCCATCACATCACCTCACGCAGAGGCCTTCTGTTCATTGTCGGACTGAACCTCGTCCTTTAACTCCGGAAGAGGCTCTTCAGGCACAATCTCCACATCAGGGCCGTCCCCGGATTCCGCCGGAGCTTGATCCGCCTGCTCCGCGGATGGCTCCGTGGATGCTTTACCGTTCTCGGCCTCGTCGTCATCATCCACATCGAAATGGATCATGACATTATTCTCCACCACAAAGGTCTTCTTCTCCAGATTGATCTGGGTCACGTCGCCATGCAACTCTTCACCTTCCGGTTTTTTCAAATGTGCATTTCCCCGAAGAGTTAACAACTGGAGTCGGTCGTTATATTCGATAACATCCGCCGTCCCGGTAAAATCTTTGTGGATGATCCGGCCCGCTTTGGCCGTAAAATTTTTTGTATTGGATTCAAAATACAATTCATCGGTATATAGCGTAAACGGATCCTTCCCGTTGCCGTCCTTCCCCTTGGTTTTCTTCTCCAATCGCTGCACCAAGACATTATTTTTAAAGGTTCCGTTCTTCTTTTTCATATTATAATCCAAATTATCCGCCGAAACCACCAGATCATCGCCATTGGTAAATGTTACGGTCCCTTCCAGAAAAAGCAGTTTTTGATCCAAATCCACCGTTGCGGCATCGG
Organism: Bacillota bacterium; assembly: GCA_029776595.1. Lineage (GTDB taxonomy): Bacteria > Bacillota > UBA4882 > UBA8346 > UBA8346 > JAKOSX01. The sequence continues at coordinate 6,587 of JAKOSX010000091.1, forward strand.
TGGTAATCACGTCCGAACCTTGAACGATTCGGACATTACCGGTAATGTATGAAATCTTCTTTTCGGTATCCCCGCGGATCCGATCCCCGGTGACTTTCACTTTATCTTCAGCCCAAGCCGGAATCGTTCCGCCCCATACCATGATGGCAACAACGACCCAGGGTAACAGTTGACGCTTCATAAACTCAATACGACCCCTTCCGGTTCCACCAATTCGAATTCTTCCGTCTTCAGATTATACCGTAACCCTTTTGACCGAAGACTATCGCCGTCCTGTTCAAATTCCACCCCGTTATCCAAAACCAGCATCTCATTTTTCAAATCCAATTGCATCGAACCCGCTGTCATCTTCAGTTTTTTTCCGGTGACCGTTACCGGATGGAAACTGGAGATAATCTCCGTATCATAACGCATCACCAGTTCTTCGGTGGTCACCGTCTTATTTTCGATTCTGGCTTGGATTTTACCTCCCACATATAACGTCTTGGAAAACCTCTCCCACCGTGCCCACGCGGCTTGAAAGGCGACGCGCTTTCCCTCCACGGAAAAAATGATACCGTCTGAAATTTCTTCAAAATAAATTTGATTGCCCCTGTTGGTCTGCCAGATTCGCCCGGCCTTCACCTCCCAGGTCTTTTGAGAACCGTCCCAGCCAACCAGCCTGGATTGGCGGATAAGCATATCCGGCGCTACCGGCTGGGGCCTGACGACGGAAACGCCGGTCGGTGGTTCTTCCCACCAACCCCCATAATGGCCGAGAACCGCCACCAGCACCGTTGCCAATATCCAGATGATCGGAATAAGCAGATGTTTCATTGATACAATAACTCCGTTGCATCCATATTGGTCCCGATTTTTGCCTGAGGGAACGCTTTGAAATTTATCTGCAGATTATACGTGCCTTCCACATAATCATAACTGAAAATCACGTCCCGGCAATGCCAATGGTAAGTCAGATCAAAATTTAATACCGAAAAATCTCCAACCAAACCGCTGTATCGGGCCGACAGCCGGATATGCCAGTTTTGGGCGAGCTGTTCGATGACAGACATTTCCAAATAACGCTCTCCCCAAACATCCGTCTGAAAATCATAGTTAACGCCTATATTAATTCGCCATTTATCTTTAGGCAGGTAAAGAAAATAAAGCGTCGTATAACCCAATCCCCGATGGTAATAACGGTCCTCTTCTATATAGTAAACCGAGGAAAAACTGAACGAACCCTTGGCGTCCGGATTCCAGGATGCTGAGATATATAACGGATTGAAGGTTTGATAGGTCAGATTATATCCGGAATTCAGATTGACATTGAAGGTTTTCAACCTCAACGACCAACTGTTAGTCACAGCGCCGCCATCGGTCAGATTGTCGCCAAACCTCGTGATGAACATATCCGGCACTTCACCATGTTTGGCAGTATAATTGATACCGACAACCGTGGATAACGCCGGACTGAACCGTTTTTGAAAATTAATGCCTTCGATAAGACCTGCAAAGTCCGAACCGGCCCCATCCACCCAATAATAACGGTATATCAATTGATTATTGGTTGAAAGCGACATGTCGTTCTTTTCCCACAGTTTGACGGACTTGGTAAACTTATTGGCAAAACGCTGGCCTTTATAGTCGGCCGTCACTTGATTGTCGGTAATCGCAATATATTCATAATTGGTAAACTGCCCGTTATAAACGATCTCCCCAATCAACGGCAAGGTCCATTTGGGAATATTGAAAGTAACATCCGGAAGATAGTTAGTATCGCTGGTATTGAACCTGCTGTAAGAATTGCGGGTCTGATTATTGGAGACTCTCAGCGTGGCATTGCTCCATCCCCAATCTTTCGTCACATTCATATTGTAACTGAAATTATCGTTGAAATCACCGTCGGTCTCTTTCCGGTAATACCACGCCCCGCTTGTAGAGATCCTGACCTTTGACTTTGTTTCATAAAACCAGCTTTCACCGAAATTCAGCGTTTCCGCTTCATCTTTATCATTCTTATACGTCAGTCTCAGATTGGGATACGGCGATGTTCCTTCCAGATTGATGACGACATTGGAATATCCCGAACCCCGAAAATCATCCGTGTACCAATTTTCCAGATCAACATTCCATTTCATTTTGGGGTTGGTCAGGTTTTTATAACCGAGCGCCAGCTTGTATTCGTTATAAAGTCGATAGTTGTCGCTGTTGTCTTTATAAAAAAAGTCCTGGTACCATTCGACTGTTTCCGAAACTTTCGTGGTATGCTTAATACCGATACCGTCACCGCCCCATTGGGTTATTTTGGTATAAATCGTCCCTTTGTTTTTAGCATTGACATAATAATTATACCCCACATACAGATACCACCCGGTATCCGTCTCATAACCGACTTTTACGTCAAAGATACTGTCTTCTTCTTTCAGAGAAATCACAAAATAGGGGAAATACAGCAGTCGGTATTTGCCCTCCCAATACCACATATTATGAAAAACAATACGCTCTTCCGGATAATATTCAACCCGCTCCGCGGTGAAACGGTAATGGGGCTCCGCCAAATCACAACTGGTAAAACTGGAATTTTTAAGAAAAAGATCGTCCCCTTTAACCAGTCCGGACTCAGCGTTAAAATAGGCCGGGCCATCCATCCGGGAATCCGTCACTTCCGTAAAAACCGGAGTTAACCAACCTTGTTCGGTGCGGATGTCATAGATAAACCGTTCTCCCTGGATGGAGTCACCCCCCTGTTCAACCTGGACGTTCCCCGTCGCGACCAGCATTTTCAAGTCACGGTCCAATAATGCATGTTCAGCGTAAATCGTAATATCCTTATAGACCACCTGTACATGGCCCCAGGCTTCAAGCTGTCGCGAATGATCCTCATATTCAACACGATCCGCTTTAAGGGTTACCGGCTCACCTTTGGCCATGGCCGGCCCATGCCATAAAAAAAGGAAAAGTAAGACGAATATCCATACAACCCACCGCAATTTCATCAGCAACCTCCGCGGTGTTCAACGCCAATCATGAGGAAAACCCCGAGCGCCAAAAAGACCAAATGGGGTGCCCAAGCGGCCAACCAGGGAATTAAAACGCCGTTGGCTCCCATGGTCCGTCCCACCACTTGCATGGTGTAATATGCCATAATAATTAAAAAACAATACACCAGCCCCAGCCAACGGGAATTCCGCCCGGTCCAGATGGTCAGCGGGACCGCCACAAAAGCCAACACCAACGAGATCACCGGATCCGCAAATTTCTGATGAAAATATACCGCATACACCGGTGAATTTAATCCGCTTTGGACGCTCATCTCATAATACTTTCTCAATTCGCGGCTGGTCATGGCCCACGGAGATTTGTCATCCCCGAGGAATCCCGTAAAGTCATTGGCTATCTTAATTTCCATCTCATTGTAGCGGACCTCGGAGATGATGGCCCCGGAGTCGTCCGTTTCATGAATAACCCCGTTTCGCAATACCCAAATTCCCTTTTTCAAGGCACCGGATTCAGCGGTAATGATTCGAGGCCATTGCCGGTCGGACTGGCCGGCATCAATGATTAATACACCGCCGATGGTCCCGTCTTTATGAGAAACTTTTTTCAAATATATAAACCGGTCTCCCGGAGCCTTTATCACCACATTCTCCTTTAACAGCGGCAGATTTTCCTGCATCTCGAGACGCCGGACCTCTTTGTCGAAACGATGGTTGGCCGCCGGGACGACCCGGTCATTCCAAAAAAAGGCCGCGACACAAAATACCGTAATTCCGATAAAGATGGAGCTCACTGTGCGTACCAGTGAAGCCCCGCAAATCCGAAAGACCTCGAATTCCCGCTCCCGCAACAGCCGTCCCAGGCTCAGAATTATCCCGAACAAACAGGCTGCCGGCAGCACATCCATCATTAAAAGCGGCAATTGATTTAAGACCAGATACCCCATGAGCTGCGGAGTTACCCGATACCCGATAAACATGTCATTGTAATCGAAGATGATTTTACCGATGCCAAGCACCATAAAGCCAAAGCTGCAAATGAAAAATTGCAGAATAAACTCCCGCCACACATATCGATGGATGATACGCACATCAGCCACCCCGTTTACTTTTTAAAAAAAAAGCGCCGAAGCGCCATAGTATCACGTAGGAAACCCGTAGCAAACCTCCGGGCCATGCACCGTCGCAAAAATAAGAAAGAACCGGGATATGGTATCCTTTTTCATTGTAAGATACTTCGCCCAGTTCTCATAAAAATCCTCTTTTTTACCGAGGGGATCAGGAAAGATTTTTCCTTTCCAATTCCGCCACTCTTTTCTGGAGTTCCTTCAGCTCCTTCAAAATTTCGGGTAACCGTCCGGCCGATGCCTGGATGCGCATATCCACCGCATGAGGCCGTGCCGGAACCCCGGACACAAAGGAATTCGGCGGAAGATTATTGATAACCAATGAATGCGCTGCAACAACCGAATCGTCACCAACCTGCAAATGCCCGACAATAGAGGATTTTCCGAGCAATGTCACACGGTCGCCGAGCTTGGCCGCACCGGCCAGGCCCACTTGGCCGACGATAATATTGTCTTCGCCGATTTGACAATTATGGGCAACTTGAACCAGATTATCAATTTTACTGCCTCGTTTGATCAAGGTAACTCCCGTTGTTGCCCGGTCCACCGTCACGCAGGCCCCAATCTCCACGTCATCTTCAATAATCACTTTGCCCAGTTGCGGAATTTTAATATGTTTGGAATCCACCGTCACATATCCGAAACCGTCAGCACCGATCACCGTCCCGGCATGAATTTGGACCCGGTTCCCGATGAAGGTGTCCTCACGGATCACCACATTGGCGTGGATGATGGAATTTTCACCGATATGTACGTTATCCTCGATCACCGCTCCGGGAGCGATAATGCTGCCCTGTCCGATCGTTACGTTGTTCCCGATATATACGTGAGCACCTATCGACACATTTTCGCCTTTAAAATTGCTCCCAATCACCGCAGTGGGGTGAATCCCGGGCTGAAAGGCTTTCTTTGGCGCAAAATACTCCAAAATCCGGGCAAACGCCAAACGGGGATTGGCCGCTTTAATCGCCGGCTTGGCCACGTCATTGAGATTCACCGGTACGATCAGAGCCGTAGCTTGGCTATGTACGGCCCGTTCCACACCTCTTAACGAAGCAACGAGGGCGATATCGCCGGGTTTGGCATCTTCCAGTCCGGATACGCCTGTAATTTGGACATTCGGATCACCAATCACCGAACCTTTAACATATTCCGCTAACTCTAATAATGTTGGCATGGCGGTAACTCCTTTTACACTGGGATTTTAAGATAATTGCTGCAATTATATGTATACTGCGGCCCACACCATGGAAATATCGTTTAGACTCCCCGTAGTTTGTGGGCTGCAGCCGTTTTCCAAAAGAGTGTGAATCGTTATTTGTCCAATTCCTTGATGACATCGTCCGTGATGTCCAGCTCATTGTGGACGAACATCGATGAGCTGGCAACGGCTTTGATCCCTTTTTTCTTGCAAACGTTGGAGATGGCCTTCTTGGCCTTTTTGGTGAATTCATCATCTTTCGTTGATTGAAATTGCTCAAATTCCTTCGTCAATTTCTCTTTTTCTTCATTGGTCTTGGCCGAAGCGATCTTTCCTTCGATTTCCGTTTTCTTATTATTTAACTCTTGGCCGAGCTTTTGACCTAATTCACTGTCCTGAATCAATTTATTGAGGTTAACCGTTGCTATCTTAAAGGACATCTGGTTGGCGGCAAAGAGCACCGCTCCTCCGATCAATAAAGCTCCCAGAAGAATAGCCCCCACAATCAACCATGTTGATTTGTTCATAACGTCATTTATCCACCTTTCGTTTATTTTTCATATAATTCCCTTGCTAATTTTGCGGTCCAGTCGAAAGACGGGAGCCGGGCAAGATCGCCGGTAACCACTAAGTCCACCGATTTTGCCCGGGCCATTCGCTTGGCTGCAGTCTTCACTTCCCACAGCATATCTTCTTTCAACTGTTTCAGCTGGGCCACAAGGACCTGCCGCTTGGCACTGTACTCCCGAAATTCTTGGGACAATTGTTCCTCCCTGGACTTCACGGCATTTTGAAGTTCAGCTTCACGTTTTTGCCGCCATGTGTCAAATTCGGACTCCAATTTCTCCCGATATTTCTGGATATCCGCAGACATCTCTTGCCGAAGTTGCTTTTGATAAGCTTCCAATTCAGTGCTGATTTCGGCTTTTCGCTGCTCGACGAAATGATCATATTCCGCTTGCAGTTTTTCGTATTCCGCCCGGACCCGGTCCTCGATCTCCCGGTTAATCCGGTCGATTTCAGCCTGAATCTTTTCTTTCTCTCCCCATTGTTCTTGAGGGTTTAAGGCTAACTCGGCGACGGTCAATTGCAATTGTAAATTGGACAGCGTGATTTGATAATCCGACTGAATTTGCGCACGGACGCGGCTTAAGGCTTCATTATTGGCATCGGCGCGGCTTTTCAGTTCCTTCGTCAAGCGGTCGTTTAAAGCATCCACCTTCTCTTTATAGAGCGAAGCCGCTTGGTTCTGTCTGTTTTTTATATATTCTTCCAACGCCTTATTGAGGTTAGCCAATTTTAATTGGACTTCTTCGTTAAAAGCCTGCTGAATTTCATCGGTTTGCCGCTGAAGCCCTTCGACTTCCAGCCCGATATTATCCCGCAAAGAAGGGTTTTCACCGATTTCCTTTGCCCAATTCTGCTCCAATTTATTCAATTCACGCTGAAGATTTTGATATTTGCTCCAGTCCGGATGTTGGGCCAACAGTTCTTCCAGCTGAACCCGGGCCACCTTCACCTTTCCTGCGGGAACCCTAAACCATGATTGCCTGAAGGTGAAAGCAATCCCCACTATACCGATGATGACTAAAGCGATAAGTCCATATTTCAGCTTGATGTTTGTCATTTTTTATCGGCGTTAGCCTCTTTTTTGCCCTTTTCAATCACCAAAGCGGTGATATCCGTGCCGCCGTATAAAACAGCTCCCTTATCCAAGACAACCGACAATTTTTTCTCTTCGGCAACTGCGGAAATCAGCTTACGGACCTTTTCATCCACCACTTTCTTCTGGGCATCCAAAGCCTTCACCAATTCATCGCGTTTCTGTTCCAACTGGGCTTTGGTCTCATCGGTTTTCTTTTGGGCTTCTTCATTATAACGCTTATCGATGTTGGCTTGTTCTTCTGCGGATTTACCTGCTTTTTCCTGATCGGCTTTTTCCTTAATCGCTTTCAAAGCATTTTGATGTTGGGTGATTACATAATTTTGAAACGCTTTGAATTCGGCATCTTTGTCTTTTACAAAGGATTGCAGGCGTTGATAATCAGGCAATTCGTTTTGAAGTTTTTCCATATCCACATAACCGATATTCGACGCATTCTGGGCGGGAGCGGCACCCGAAATACTGCTGAGCATTAATACCACAGTCAAAAGGGCAACTCCGACAATAAGCAATTCCAACGATTTGTTGATTTTCATAATGATACTCTCTCCTTTTTAATATAATAGCGAAAGGTGGTCTGGAGTTGGCGACTACCAAAGATGAAACATGAGCTGGACCGCAAGGTCACGATCATAATGAACCAATTCCAGATTAAAATGATCGTTGATACGGATTCCGATTACCGCCTCATCGGGAGCTTCATCGAGCCCAAAACGAAGATGGAAATAATCTCCCCGTTCAAACTGATAATAGAATCCTACGTTCTTTAGGTGATTCTCCAATTGATACTCGAATCCTCCATAAAAATTTGTGGACAAAGGAATTTTAAAGCCGATTTTAAAATTGCCTTCCGGGTATTCCCCGGCAAGTACTTTGGTATACACCTCATAATCCTCTAAGTTGTATCCGATATAGGCTTGTACATAATGATAATCCTGTTCTCCCAGGAAAAAACGGGTTTCAATATTGGTTCTCCACCGCTCGGAATTAACTGTAATCTGCACACCGGTTTCCTCATCCGGTTTTAACCGTAAATCGGCATCCAACCCGAATTTCCGTAAATAGGGAAGCCAATCAAAGACAGTAAGCAAATAATTTTCAATGTCTCTCTGGTAATGTACCAAAAATTCAACGGGCATTCCCTTCAGTATATTCAAATCCGCCGGATCGACGGTCAGCTTGGATCGAATCATTCCGATGGGAATGGTCGTGGAAGAATAATTGACCCTGACATCCTTCACCAATTGCCCTTTGGGGAGTAATTGCAGATAAAATTCAACAACCCCGTCAGGTTTGCTCTGAAGAGTCAATGCAGGACGGAAACCGGGAAAATCACGTTCCACAAGATACTGAGTGACCATCCGGACGATACTTTCCGCCCACGGTAGGGCCGCTATCGGCAATCCTTTAAACATCCGTTCCAATTCCGCTTCGGTCTTCATAATCACATCCCGGAACAGCGGCTCGGATTCAGGTGATATATCCAAAAAATGCGTTTTCAGGTTCACCTTGGTAATGAACGGCCCTTGGGGGACCAGCTGCATCATGATCCTGGTATGCTCCTCAAGTCCAATATCGATGGTCTCTATGCGAAAGCCGGCCAGAACTTTTGAAAAAATGTTATAAATGGCCTGTGTCAACGTTTGCCGATTCTCTTCCAATAAAGAAAGCGGCTGAGAGAGTAAAATTTTCTCTCCCACCCGGCAAATACTGAATTCGATTCGCTCCTGAAGCCCTTCGTATATTTGACCGCTGATCTTCAATTGGACTTCGACCGATTCCACTTTAGATCCGTCCGGCTTCCCCAAAGCAACGGAACTAACCATCATCAGCAACCATGAACATAAGACGCAGCTCAATATCGTTTTGGGAAAATATCTCAACGTATCACCCCGGATTAAAAGCTTTCTTGCATTCCGAAGACCACCCGTGAATCTCCGTCCGAGTTCCAGGCCTGGTCAATCCGTATCATGCCCAAATACGGAACATTATAACGAATACCAAAACCATAATCCGATTTGGTGACATTCTCGTTATTCAGGTTTTTCACCTGTCCGATATCATAAAAGAGCACTATCTCCATATCTTTGTGGAACGGCAATTGATACCGCAATTCGGTATTGGACAGCACATAACGGGTACCGATTAACTCCATGGTAGAGTTATCTGAATACCGCCGATCCCGATAGCCCCGCAGCCGGTTGGATCCTCCGAGATAGAGAGCATCGTAATCGGGATACGTCCCGGTAAGATAAGCTCCCTGGAGCCGGGTGGCCAACACCAAATAATCCGAGAAGGAATGGAACCATTTCCCCTCAAGCATGGCGGTTTGATAATCGAAGTCGCCGCCGATATATTCACCGGCTACGCTGTAACTTCCCATAAGTTGATAACCGCTTTTTACCGAATAACGGTTCTTATAAACCAAGCGATTCTTGACGAGCTGCACCTCGACGGAATTGTTCCAGAACTCATTGGAATGTAAGTCAAAGGCGCTCAAGGGCAACGACGTTTCCGTCTCATCATCATGTGCCCAATAGTCAAGAATCTCATTGCGTTCAAAATTGAACTTAATCCTGGCGGTCATATCTTTCCACGGCCGCCCGAAGGACAGCGATAAACCGGTACGGTTCAAATCCAGGTCATAAAGATCATCCAAACCGTAATTCGCCGAATCCGATGACCACCGGCTCAGCGTGGAAGTGGTTTCCGCGTCGGAATTCCACATGGAAAGGGCAAAAGAGGTATGGTGATCATCCAGCCACGGTTCTTGGAAGGTGAAGCGAATCTCATCTTCATCTTCACTGATATTCACATCCAGGCTGAGTGTTTGTCCCAACCCCATCAGGTTGCTTTCGGAAAACGTCAACAGTCCGCCGATCTCTTTCGTCGATTGCGTATACGAAATACCGAAATTAAAACTGCCGGTGGCCGCTTCCGCAAACTCAAATACAACGTCCAACGCATCCGCAGTTTCGCTCGGCTCAAACTTGACTTCGATATTGTCGAACAAACGCAATTGCATCAAGCGGATATAATCGTTTTTCAACTGATTGTTATCGAAGATTTCGCCTTCTTTCAGCGTCAACTCGCGCCGCACCACGAAATCTTTGGTCTTTTCCAGGCCGGTGAATTTAATTTTTCCGACCTTCAGTTCGACCAATTCCAATTGGACAACGCCGTCGGAAGATAAATTATTGGAACGCGGCTCAATAAACAAACCCTGTTCAGTTTGGGCCGCTTTCAATGCTTTCGACAGATCCTCCCGGAAAAAAACTACGTTAAACACTTCCCCGGGTTTCTGGCGAAAATGTTTCAGAATATCTTCTGATTTCATTTTGGTCAATCCGGAAATCTTAATCTCTTTCAACACCGGATTTTCAACCACGACAAAAATGACTTTAACGCCGTCAAAAAACTTTTCCGTATTCACCTGGACATTAGCAAAATACCCCGTTGCCATAATCTTCTGCATATCCAGTTGCAATGCGGAAGCATTTAGCGTCTCTCCTATCATGGTGTTGCTAATCTCGCCCAACACCTTCTCACTGGGTACCTGGGAGTTTCCCTGAACTTCTATCATCAACACTTTCGGTGCCGTTTCGGCAAACACTGGTAAGCCGACAGTCATCAACAATACCGCTAAGACAAGAATTCCAATACCCTTTGTATATTTCAATAATATCCCCCTTCACACTTCAGCATCATTTTCCCAGGCGTAAACTTCTCGTCGCTTCTCTCGTTAATGCTTCTTCATCGATAACGAAACCGGAAACATGTTGGATCTTTCCTGTAACCGAACTGCTTTCAGCGCGTCCGCCTCCGGCGGCATGAACGGTGACGGGCACAAGGTCCTCCGCAGGATTGCGCGGCATTTCAACCGAAGGTTCCCTGGCCTCATCGGCTTTGTATGCAACCGGCTTTTCAGCCTTTGCTGCTTTGATTGCCGGCTTTTCCGATTTTTCGGGAACCGGTTCGGGAATCATGATCTCCGGAACGGATTGGGACGAAACCACCGGCTGGGGTTTGGTTTCAGGAGCCGCGGGAACCGCTGTAAAAGAATCCACTTTTTCCTTCGTTTCCGTCTTCACGGCAATGGTTCCGTTTTTCGTCCCGAAAGGCCGTTGCAATTGCCAATAGACGACGGATCCAATCATCACCCCGGCCATCAGGACCGCTGCTGCCGGCAGAATATAACGTTGACGCCATGACGGATGATCGACACGGTGCACGGCATCTATCTTTGAAACGTCCGATCGCCGACTTAGTTCCCAGGCATATTTCACTTCTGCCTGCGCCAGATTTAAATGTAAATCGCCCCGCAGCCTATTGGAGCCTTTATACTCTTCTTTCGCTTTATCCAGCCAATTTTTGGCTTCATCAATGTGAGCAAGCAAGCGACCGGAATCCATATCGTTCATGACTACTCCACCTTCCCATAATATAAGATAAAGTAATTTGGGGCCAAACTTACTCCATCCTATATTCGGAGATTTTCTTATTCAAACAG
>JAKOSX010000092.1 GCA_029776595.1 Bacillota bacterium
CAGAGATGAACTGGCTGACAATGTATCCGGAAGGGTTACCCCGGGCAAAAATGTATGATTGGTATGATTCCGGTTGATTTCTTCACACACTTCGGTTTCCCTGGCCCAAATTTGTACCTTATATCCTTTTTCCGCACATAACTTGGCAAGGGCTGTTCCCCATCCCCCACCTCCGATAACTCCAATCATTCCTTTTCGGCACTCCTTCTGTTTTTATATAAAATCCGGTTTTCACAGCCTTTCAACAGGCGCTTGATATTTTCCCGATGGCGGTAAATGGCCAATATCCCCAATAACAACGCCAAAGCGCATTTATAATAATTACCTGAGTAAAAAGTGAAAACAGAGATGGGATATGCGACTGCGGCGCCGATGGACGCCAGGGAAACATACCCGGAAACGAAGAAAAAGAGCAGCCATACCGGAAGGACTATCAAGAGACTCATCGGCGTCAAGGCGATAATTACCCCCAACGATGTGGCAATCCCTTTGCCGCCTTTAAACCCGGCAAAAATCGACCAGTTATGGCCGATAATCACCGCCAATCCGCTGAGGACCGCCAAGTCGATGCCGAAAGCTTCACCGAAACACCGGCCAAGCAGCACCGCGATAACGCCTTTGAGCGCATCACCGACCAAGACAATGGCCCCATAGAGCGATCCCATGCTCCGAAAAACATTGGTTGCACCCACATTGCCGCTGCCCTGGCTGCGCAGATTGATCCTTTTCAACCGGGCCACAATATCCCCGGTCAAAATCGAACCAATGACGATACTCAATACAATAACCGAAAGAACCTTTATAAGCTCCACGCCTTCAAAGCCTCAACTTTCTTTTTTGTTTACTTTGGTGGTAAAACGAATCGGTGTCCCTTTAAATATGAAATATTCTCTTAGTTTATTCTCCAAATACCGCTGATAGGAGAAGTGAAACCCTTCCGGATCATTGACCGTAAACCGGAACGTGGGCGGTTTCACTTTTACTTGGGCGGTATAATAGATCTTGAACAATCGTCCTTTATGGGACGGCGGATTGTGCAGCATAATCGCATCAGAAATCACTTCGTTCAAGCGATTAGGCGGTACCCGCATGGTATAATAGTTCATCACTTCATTGATAGTTTGAGGCAATTTCCCGAGACGCTGGCCGGTCTTAGCCGAAACGAACAGCACGGGGGCAAAATCCAGGAAGTCCAAAGCATCCCGGATCTCTTTAACATATTCATCGGCAGTCCGGCTGTCTTTCTCTACCAGATCCCATTTGTTCACCAAAATAATGCAGGCTTTCCCCGCTTCTTTAATGATTCCGGCAATCCGCAAATCCTGTTCGGCGATTTTCTCAGTGGCATCCAGCACCAATACCACCACATCGGAACGCTCCACCGCTTTCAGCGCCCTGAGGACGCTGTAATATTCGACGGCCGCTTCCACTTTGGACTTACGCCGAATCCCGGCAGTATCCACCAACAAATAATCGGTACCGTCAATGGTTATCGGCGTATCGATGGCATCCCGAGTGGTCCCCGGAATATTGCTGACGATCACCCGTTCCTCGCCCAGCAGGGCATTGACCAAAGAGGATTTGCCCACATTGGGCCGGCCGACGAACGTCACACGAATCCGATCGGTATCGCTTTCTTCGGTCTCCTCCGGGCAATGGGCCAAAGCGGCATCCAGAAGATCACCGATATTTTTCCCATGTTCCGCTGAGATTAAAATCGGCTCGCCCAAACCCAAACTGTAAATCTCAGAATCGTAATACGTATCAAAATTATCGATCTTATTGACGGTCAAAACCACCGGCTTTTTGGTTTTCCGGAGCAATTCAGCCACCTGATAGTCGGAAGTCGTCAAAGGTTCTCTCCCGTCAACGACCATAATCAAAACATCCGCTTCCTCCAGGGCGATCTCCACTTGTTTCCGGATTTGCATCTGAATCGTATCTCTTTCATCGGTGATACCGCCGGTATCGATAAGCAAAAACTCCCGATCCAGCCATTTGGCTGTGGTATAAAGACGGTCCCGGGTCACGCCCGGAGTATCTTCCACAATGGCCAGTCGTTGCCGGGCAATCCGGTTAAATAAAGTGGATTTTCCTACATTCGGTCTTCCTACAATAGCAATCACTGTTCTTGACAAGCGTTGACACATCCTTCTTCGAGAATCCAGGCCAGCCAATCCGCAGCCCGCGTTGGCACCACAGCGATGCGCCGCGGTGCACAGGCACGTATCAGTTCATCCAGACTTACCCCGTCTAAGAAGACGGTTTCATCTTGTTTTAATGTAATTTGGGGGATTAAAAAGAGTCCGGAATCGTCCGGATATTCCCGAATGACTTCGATTAAATCCCTCCCGCTCAATAATCCGGCCACCGTCACCGTTTCGCCGAAAAACCGGTTGGCTACGGACAGGACCGAAAGACGGATACCCGGACAATCCTTGGCAAAGCGTTCCGCAATGTCCTGCCATAAGCCCCGGGCCGAGCGTCCGGTGACCACCGTCAACCGCATCCGTTTCCGGCGGAGCCGGGGCAACATATCTTTAAAAACTTCGTCAAATTCACTGTAAAACCATCGGAGCAGGCCCACACCGTTATCCAGTTGGGGATAGCCTTCATAAGCCTCTTCCAGCGGCAACGGTTCGGCCGCAGCCAAATACCATTCGTCCGCAGCAAAGACGAACCTCGTCCCCAGCCTGGGCAAAAGCTCCCGCTGAAAGCGATGGACGATATCCAGGACCCGGGCAGCCCCCTCCCGGTCAAAGCCCTTTAAAGGATAGAGCTTTTCGCGGTGAGCCGTAAGTCCCACCGGCACTACCGCGAGACTCGCCACTCCAGGGGCCAATGCCGCCAAATCCTCGATGGTCCGTTCCAAAACCTCGCCATCGTTAATCCCGGGGCATAATACCGCTTGGGTATGTACCATGATCCCGGCCGCCACCAACCTCCGTAATTGATCCAGAATGGCTCCGGCTTTCTTGGAACCGATCAGTCGACAGCGAACCTCCGGATCGGTGGCATGCACCGAAACATATAAGGGGCTTAAATGCAGCTCCTCGATTCTTTGCCAATCCTTCTCCGTCAAATTGGTTAAAGTAATATAACAACCCTGCAAAAAGGACAAACGATAATCGTCATCTTTCACATACAAGGAGGGGCGCTGCCCCTTGGGCAATTGGTGGACAAAACAAAACAAGCAATGATTTTTGCACACCCTGATGCCGTCATAGATCAGCCCTTCGAAAGACAGCCCCAACGGCTCGTCGGGGTCTTTTTCGAATGCGATAACTTCGATATCCCCGGAATTCTTCTCGACTTCCAGCTCAATTTCCGGTTCCGAAGTCAATGTCAGGAAACGGATGAAATCATCCAACGGTTGCCCGTTTACACCGAGCACCCGGTCTCCCGGTTCCAAATTCAATTCCTCAGCGATGCTTCCAGGCACAACCTCCCGAATGACCGCCCCCTGTGATTTTACCATCTCATTCCTCCTGAGATAGGAAGATTCGCGTTCCAGCCATCAAATCCTGCTAACTTCATATTAACGGAACATAAAAATAATCAGGCTTCAGCCTGATTGGAAAGGATCTCCGCCCCACAATTTTCGAAGATCAGGCGCACTTCGGCGGCTGCTTCCGGTTCAGCCTTGACAACGGCCACAATTTTCCCTTCAGAAAGCGCCTTCCGCAGGCCGGTTTCCCGATCCCGGACCGTAGCGATGAGGTCGGCTCCTCCGGACAGGGAGCCGTATTTCACCGAACCCACGCCGTCCAAATATCCGGTTTTCAACCCGGGCCACCGTTGCCTGGTTTGCAGGAGAGCATCTCCGATAAAACCCTCGGCCGCCGTCTCCCAATGCGCATCTTTCTCCTGAACGGTCTCCGCTGACTCCGAATAAATCACCGAAGCCTGGGCCCGGTTCAAACTGGTTTTTTTCACCTGCCCCAACGCAAATCGGGCATCTTCCAGTTGGTGAAATATCCCATAGATCGATTCCCGCAATGAAAGGAACCCCTTTCCGTGAATATTTCTTCCAATATTCTTCCCCAACCCTTCCGTTTCTAACGGTTTTAATGACATGGCATAATTTTCCATTCCGAAGAAGTATATCACAGCTGTCTTCGGAGAAACTATGAAATGTTATTTCACGTCCCCAAAGGAGGTGATCTTCGTGGACTGGTTAAGAACCATTGTACGGTTTATCGTCTCAGCCATTGTGTTAATGGTCGTAGGGGCCATTGTGCCGGGATTTAGCGCATTAAGCTTCGGCAACGCATTATTGGCAGCTCTGGTTATTGCCGGACTCAGTTATTTGATCGAATTGGTCTTGGGCCGGGATATTTCGCCTTACGCCCATGGTGTCGTCGGTTTCCTGGTTTCTGCGATAGTAATTTACCTGACTCAGTTTATTGTGCCCGATATGTCCGTCTCCATGATAGGTGCTTTGCTTGCATCGTTGGTCATCGGGATCATTGACCTCTTTGTCCCAACCAAAGTCAAATAAAACGGCACAAAAAATTAAGGACTGTATCCGAAAAGCATCGCGATAGTCCTTAATTTTTTTGTATTTTTTGTAGATATTTCCGTTTTTAGCACCGTCTAAGGATATAATCCAGGATTATCGACCGCTTGGTATTCAGCCGAATCGATGACAAAATTTCCTTAAACTCGTCTTCACAACGATACTTACCGCTAACGGCTCCGGTCATCCCGATAACGATTAAAAAATCGTTCCAAGGAATGATGATCACCCGCCCCAAACAATCCAACGTATGCTGCTCATTTTTCACCTGAAATTTCATCCGAATCATCATCGCCGGATGCCCGTCCACCCGAAAATTGGGGTCTGTCTTCAATATTTCGCAGGATTCCAACGGACGGGAGACTTCTTCCGCCAATCTCTCCATCCGTTCCTCCGACGATAAATCTTTCGGCAGATGATTCAGGCGACAGCCACATTGAACGGTAGGCAAAGGCAGGTCGTGATGAGAATGTTTTTTGTAGAAACACACAAAAGGTACCAATTGTTGGGCTAATATTTTTTTTAATCCACCCGTATATTCCAAACGGGGGAAATTGAACAACGGTGCGTTTTTCTGGGGCTGAAACACCCAGTCCGCCGGTTTGGTGATGGAAAACCGAAGCAAATTATTGTAATAGAGATTCGACGGTTTACGTGTGAATAACATTCATCCACCTCAATTGTTAAGAATCGACTGTTCGGATTTTAATCAAACCACTCTCTTTTAATTACACATCGATCCGATAAATCCTTTAACAATAACAGGCATATCACGGTAAATTGAGCTGAAGCAA
>JAKOSX010000002.1 GCA_029776595.1 Bacillota bacterium
GCGGGTTCAAGTCCTGTCTCCCCTGCCAACTATAGTGGTTTAAATACCGCTTTTTTTATTTTTGGACCTTATCTATACATAATTATCGAAGTGAGGTTGTTTATGGTGTCAAGTTTTACTGTTCCCGTAGGTATTTCCAATCGTCATTTGCATTTATCTCAAGAACATCTTGAAATCCTTTTCGGCAAAGGCTATGAATTGACTCCGATGAAACCGTTATCCCAGCCCGGCCAATACGCTGCTGAAGAGGTAGTCACATTGGTCGGACCGAAAAATAAAATTGCAAAAGTCCGCGTTTTGGGTCCGGTTCGTCCTAAGACCCAAGTTGAAATCTCCCGTACCGACAGTTTCGTCTTGGGTGTCAATCCGCCGGTGAGAGATTCGGGGGCCATTGACGGTTCAGCGGGCATTGTGTTAGAGGGCCCGGCAGGTACGGTAACTTTGGAAGAAGGCGTCATCATTGCCCAACGGCATATTCATTTGCATACGGAAGAAGCGGCTGAGATGGGCTTGAAAGATAAGGATATCGTATCGGTGAAATTTGACGGCCCGCGGGGTGTAGTTTTCAATAACGTTTTAGTCCGGGTCAGCCCCAATTTCGCCAAAGATTTTCACCTGGATACCGACGAAGCCAATGCGGCCGGATTGAATAACGGCGATCAAGGTGTCGTCATAAAATAATCACAAACCAAAAGTTTATCTTCGAACACCTTAGAGCTATCATTGTCTAATGATTGCTCTATTTTTTAATAAAAAATAACTTAAAAAATGTAATATTGTATGATATATTAGAACTGTTCTTCAGGTTTGCATTTCGGTTATACTATTTTAGAAATTGAGGAGGTTGTACATATGGCCAAAATGTATTATGACCAGGATGCCAATCTTGACTTATTAAAAGGGAAAAAAGTCGCCATTATCGGTTATGGTAGCCAAGGACATGCTCATGCTCAAAATCTCCGGGACAGCGGGGTAGAGGTTATCGTCGGCCAGCGCCCGGGAAGCGTTAACTATCAGGCGGCACTCAATGACGGTTTTACTCCGGTATCTGCGGCTGAAGCAGCCAAACAAGCCGATTGGGTCATGATTTTATTGCCGGATCAGGTTCAGGCGAAAGTTTACTATGAAGATATTGCTCCGTATATGACCGAGGGTAAAGCGCTGATTTTTGCCCACGGGTTCAACATTCATTTCAACCAGATTGTTCCTCCGAAAAATGTGGATGTGTTCTTGGTGGCTCCGAAAGGTCCGGGCCATATGGTCCGCCGGGTTTACACCGAAGGTGGCGGTGTACCGGCCATCTTTGCCATTTATCAGGATGCCAGCGGGAAAGCAAAAGAATATGCCTTGGCGTATGCCAAAGGAATCGGTGCAACCCGGGCCGGCGTTTTGGAAACCACCTTTAAAGAAGAAACCGAAACCGACCTCTTCGGCGAACAGGTGGTGTTGTGCGGTGGCGTCTCCGAATTGGTGAAAGCCGGTTTTGATACTTTGGTAGAAGCTGGGTATCAACCGGAAATTGCATATTTCGAATGCTTACACGAATTAAAATTGATCGTCGATCTAATCTATGAAGGCGGTATTTCATGGATGCGGTATTCCATCAGCGATACGGCTGAATACGGCGATTTGATGACCGGAAAACGGATTATTACTGAAGAAACCCGTAAGGAAATGAAGAAAGTCCTCTATGAAATCCAAAGCGGTCAATTCGCCAAGAATTGGTTATTGGAAAACCAGGTGGGCCGTCCGGAGTTCAACGCCCGTCGCCGCATGGAAGCCGAGCATCCCATCGAAGTTGTCGGCAAAAAACTGCGGGACATGATGTCCTGGATCAAGAAAAAATAATAACCATCCATTCAACCGGAAGACATTTCTTCCGGTTTTTTATGTGAAATCTATATCGTGAAATCAGGAGAAAAGCCATGTCCGTCCAGAATGTTTCGGGTCTGTTAGCTCATTGGAGAAATTTCAAAATGCTCCTCGTCTTTCAAGGGATATTGGTGGGGGTTATCTCCGGCGCCATAGTGGTGCTGTACCGTTACGTCCTTGAAAAGATGGCCCATCTGTCTCTCCGTATTTATCATTATCTATCCGGTAATTTACTGCTGATACCGGTGTGGTTTCTTTGTCTTGCAGGAATTGCGGCAGTGATCTATCGGATCGTCCGAACTGAACCCATGACCAAGGGTAGCGGTATTCCCCAAGTGGAAGGGGTTCTTCTGCATCGACTGGAGATGAATTGGTGGAAAGTGATTCTCGGTAAATTTATCGGAGGCTCGTTGGCGCTCGGGGCCGGCCTTTCCTTGGGGAGGGAAGGACCTTCCATACAATTGGGGGCTGCCGCAGGGCAAGGTATCTGCAAACTATTGAAACGGCCCACCATTGAGGAGAAGTTTTTAATGACCGGCGGTGCCAGTGCCGGGCTGGCTGCGGCATTTAATGCGCCATTGGCAGGCGTGATTTTTGCTTTGGAAGAAGTCCATAAAAATTTCTCTCCGCGGGTCCTATTAACAGCCATGTCAGCTGCTATAAGCGCGGATATTCTTTCAAAAGAATTTTTCGGCATGAAACCGGTGTTGCATTTTGCTGAAATTACTGCATTACCCCTGGATTATTACGGTTATCTGGTGCTATTGGGGATAATATTGGGGTTGGCTGGTTCTCTTTTCAATTGGGGATTACTGAAGACGCAAACATTGTGGGGAAAATTACTGGTGTGTTCCGACTACGGGAAGATGCTCATTGCGTTTTGGATCGGCGGTATGGTCGGCATTTTCTTCCCCGAAGCGTTGGGGAGTGGCCATGAACTCATTATGGCATTAACCCGGAAGGAGATCATCCTCGCTGTTGTTGTAGCGCTATTGACCGTCAAATTTTTATTCACGATGATCAGTTACAGCTCCGGCGCTCCGGGAGGTATTTTTTTACCCATGTTGGCATTAGGGGCTATGTTGGGCGTTATTTACGGCCAAATACTGAGTTTGGGCTTCTTTGTGGAGTCGAATTATGTAAACAATTTTATCATTTTGGCCATGGCCGGATATTTTACAGCCGTCGTCCAGGCGCCGATTACCGGATGCATTTTGATATCGGAAATGACCGGATCATTAAATCATTTGCTGTCATTAGCCGTCGTATCGTTTGTGGCATTTATTGTGGCTGATTTAACCGGGTCCAAGCCGATATACGAGTCTCTTTTGGAAAGAATATTGAAAAGCCAAAAAGGGACTCATGGATATTATGAAGAAAAAAGCGATAAAATTCTTTTGGAAATAGCAGTTCAAATGGGTTCACCTTTGGATGGCGCCAAAATAAAAGATATAACATGGCCTGCAGGCAGCTTGTTGGTGAGCATTCAACGAGGCCAAAAAGATATTATTCCCAACGGTCAAACCGTGATTGGCGCCGGAGATTTTCTTGTGGTCTTAATCGATGAATCCAGGGCTGCAGACGCCAAAGAATCCTTATTGAATATGGCTGCGCCATAATTTAATCGATATTTATTGTTAAAATCTCAGAATTTTAATAAAAACACGGATAAATAATATGCTTAAAACGGATAGAATTTAATTATCTTGTGTGATTAAACTGATTTAAAAGGGGATGGAAATCAATTCTATGTATTTTAAAGCGCTAAAAAATTATTTCTTATTTTATAGTTAACATAATATATATTATACGACTCGTTAAGAATCCAACATGGCGTTTTGCCATAAAAATATCGCTTGTGTATGGACAAGCGATTAATTTTTGCGATAACGCTCGTTTAAATCGTTTAATTTAAACGCTATCTTATAATAAATCTACTTTTTATAATTTATTTTTTATTTTCGGTGGTTTAATTGTTCATTTAACCACTTCAATTTTTAAATTCTGTCCTGCAATTAAATCCGAACCGTTTAATTCATTGAGATGTTTAATTTTGGCGACGGTGATTCGCGGGTCGTCGTCGGGCGCTATGCTGACGGCTATGGACCATAACGTGTCACCGGGTTTAACTGTGACCCATTCGATGGTTTTTTCTTGCGTGGCATTAACCGCCAATGAAAAACAGAATGTTCCGATGCTAACCAATATCGCCAGGAGAATCATATTGGTGATAAACTTTTGAAACGACCATCGATAAGCATATTTTCCGGATTTAATCATCGGAATGCTCCCTCCTACGACCAAACTTATGTTCGATTTGATTATAATATAACACGAACAATTGTTCGATGTCAATAGGAAACAGAACAAATGTTTGTATTTGCGGAAAAGCTGTGATATAATGAGTTTAGGTAAATTTCCAGCAAAATAATGATAACATCGATGATGATTTTGATTATTTTACGGGAGTGAAATCCGTGGATGAATTATCCAAACGTCAGCGCCAAATTTTGGAGTATATCATCAATGAGGTCCAGCAAAAAGGTTATCCGCCGTCCGTGCGTGAAATTGGCGAAGCCGTAGGTCTGAGCTCCAGTTCAACGGTACATGCCCATTTGGCCCAACTAGAGAAACTCGGTTATTTACGCCGGGATCCGACTAAACCCCGGGCTATCGAAGTTTTGATCGGCAACGACCGCGATTCGGAACTCCCTGATTTCCAACGGGATCTGGTCAATATTCCGGTGGTGGGTACGGTGACGGCCGGCGCTCCCATATTGGCTTCCGAAAACATTCAAGATTATTTTCCGCTTCCCCGGGATTTTACCAGGACCGATTCTGTGTTTATGCTGAGGGTCAAAGGTGACAGCATGATCAATGCCGGGATCTATGACGGGGATTTGGTGGTGGTCTCCAACGAACATCGTTCCGCTGATAACGGGGATATCGTGGTGGCGTTGTTGGAAGATGAAGCGACGGTCAAACGTTTCTATAGAGAGAAAAACGCTATCCGGCTGCAGCCGGAAAATGACAGGTATGAGCCGATTATCACCGATAATGTCCAAATTCTCGGCAAAGTTATCGGCCTGGTCCGGAAAATCCATTAATCAATGTATAAGATTTGAAAATCAGATAGAAAAAATATAAAAGGAACTGTCTTTGTTACAGTTCCTTTCATTTTTCCCATTGAAAACTTTTCAGGTAATCGCTTTGTAAGAATTGATAATTGGTTAAATCGATGATGAGTGGTGTGATGGATATGTCCCCCTCCTCCACCGCCCGGATATCGGAGTCGGCTTCCTGTTCGAGCTTTTCCGGTTCTCCACCCATCCAATAATATGTACGGCCTCTCGGGTCCTTACGCTCTTCGAAAACATTGATATAGTTCAACCGGCCCAACTTGGTGAAGCGGACTTTTGGGTTAAGCGATGTAGCTGTGGGAAAATTGATATTAATAAGGCTATGTGAAGCTAATTCCAGCAGTTGCTCCAAATGCTCGACCAGAAAACGGGCAGCCAATGAGAAATCCGCATTACCAAAGTCGACCACGGATGCAGCCATACTGGGAATGCCGTACATATGGCCCTCGATGGCCGCCGAAACGGTTCCTGAATATAAGACGTCGCTTCCCAGATTGGGGCCGCGGTTAATTCCGGAGATGACCAAATCCGGTCGCCGGTCCCGAAGGACTTTTTCCAAAGCCAATTTAACGCAGTCTGAGGGTGTACCGTCGACAGTCCAATGGGTTTGGCCGTCTAATTGGACCGGTTCGACCCGCAGCGGATGATGCATGGTGATGCCATGGCCAACTGCACTCCGTTCACGATCCGGGGCGACGATGGTTACTTCGGCTTTATCTTTTATCGCTTGATAAAGCGCCTGTAATCCGGCAGCATGAAAACCGTCATCATTGCTCAGTAAAATCCTTAACGGTCGGTTCATCGGAATAATAACTCGCTTTTCTCTGTGGTTAAACATAAAAACTATAAAGGAGTCTGTTTAATGGCGTTGTACTTCAATAGTATATCCATATCCGGCACTCGCAATCATTCAACCGCCGCTTCCTGCCCGTTGGTATTGTTGGGAAGAGATGCTCATATTCTCCGAATTGCGCCGGTACATATTCTTCAGGATAGTGGCGGCCGTCTCGCTGATTGCCTTTTTACTGGCTCGGATTAAATCGAAAAGTGTATCCAGGCATTCATCGCCGCATATACTCCGCAATGCTTCCAAACAGGCATGACGGTGGTTCTTTTGCTCGATCATCATGGCCACCAGAGGTTCAACCGCCCGTTCATCTCCGAAACTGCCTAAAGCCATAATGGCTACGGCTTGGACATCGTGGTTGGGATCGTGCAATGCGGAAATCAACGGAAGTATGCTGGCAGGATTGCGAAGTTTCCGAAGGGCTTCGGCTGCTTCATACCGTACGCCGGAATCTTCGTCCTTCAAGGCAATGATTAGTCCTTCAGTGACCTGTTGATCGCCGATCTCCCCCAGAAGTTTACATGCCAAACGGCGGATCTGTTGATCCGTATCCTGAAGGGCTTGGGTCAAGTGGGGAACGATTTGCTCGGGTTCAAAATGCTTGAGCGCCGAACAAACATTAAAGCATACATAGTGGTTTTCATCAGCCAGCGCTTTAATCAATCCCTGAATGGCCCGGTTGTTCTTCAATTTCCCCAATGCTTCGGCAGCCCAGCCGCGAACATGTTCGTCCGAGTCATTCAATGCCGAAAGGAAGAGATCCAGTGATTGATCCAGACCGACTTTGCTCAGCCCGTACATGGCACTATGCCTTACCGTACGGTCCCCTTCCATAAAGGCGATTTTTAATACCTCAATCACTTCATTCCGTAAAGTCTCAATCAATTCTTTACGGCGGGTTTTATCCATACAGGTATCGGTGATTTCCTGTTCGATTTTGTCTAAAAATTGAATTAAGTGGTCGATGCGCTGAGCCTCTATTCCCATAATGGTCTCCCTTCTTTATACATCCAAACGACAATCGTTTTAATCTTTCGTCAGAGACCTAGACTTACATTGCGGACATTGATCCGCGTTCCAAGGTACCGGTTCATGGCAGTTTAAACATTCCCGTTTGGCGTTTCTCCGGCAAAACGGGCAGTTGAACAATTCTTCCAGAACCGGCTTATTGCAATGAGGACATTTAAAGAGATTTCCCTTGGGACGGAGCATCATATAACATGCCAGCAAAAGCAGGAGTAAGACGATGGTGGTAGCGGTTGAAGAAAAGATCAAGACAAGAGGCACAAATACCCAAAAATACCACATATAATCCCTGGCGCGGGCATCTTTGTAGAACCAAATGGCCACAGGAATCACAATAATCAGGTTTACAAGCAGCGCAACAAGGTTCATGGGAATCTCCTTTCAAACAAGACCATGGAATTCCGTCAAACAACTAAATTGAAGCTAAGAAAAATTCAATTCAATAATTATGGATTCCTGCTTGACATTGAAAAATTATCCATTATTTTTGGAAGATAGTTCGAAAGGAATATTCCTGCCAGACTGAGCTTGATTTGGGTATATGACAGACCGCCTTGCATAAATGCGGTATATGGCGGAGTTAACGGAGCATCGGCCGAAAACTCGCTGGTTGAACCGGATATAAACGTCCCGCCCCCCATGATCACCGGGTGCAAATATCCGGGCAGTAAGGCCGGTTCCGGCACTACATGGGATTCAATGGGTGAATTTCTTTGAACGGCCCGGCAAAAATCGATTAAATCCCGATCGGAATCAAAAAAGATCTTTTGAATGATATCGGTGCGTTTTTCGTTATACCTGGGAGAAACGCGATAGCCGATGGCTTCAAAAAGTTTGGCCGTTAAAACAGCACCCCGATGCATGTCGCCCACCCGATGGGGCGCTTCAAAAAACCCTTGAAAGAAGATTTGTAAGTTTAATAAAGACGGTCCGATTTCTCCGGCAATTTTCGGAGCGTACAATCGTTCAGCCGCCTTTTTTACCAAATCGGCCCGGCCGGCGATATAGCCACCGCTGGGAATTAGGCATCCGCCAGGGTTTTTAATGAGAGAACCGGCGATTAAGTCGGCTCCGACTTCCGTGGGTTCAAGGGTTTCTACAAATTCTCCATAACAATTATCGACAAATATTGCCAAATCTTTATGGTTCGATTTAATTTCCTGGAAGACTTTTTGTAATGTTTCAATAGTAAAAGATTGACGGGATGAGTATCCGCAGGAACGTTGAAAAGCCACCATGGCGGTTGCCGGTGTAATGGCCTCCAGGATGCGTTCCACGTCGACATTTCCATCGTCCAAAAGCGGGATGATCTTTACGGTAAATCCTCCCGTCTCGCTGATGACGCTTTTTTGGCCGGGTTTGATCCCCAAGACGCCCATCAACGTTTCATAAGGATAACCGGTGGCTAAAATCAATTCATCAGAAGGCTTTAAATTGCCCAGGATGGCACAGGCGATGGCATGGGTACCGGATACCATCTGTTGACGGACCAAAGCGGCTTCGGTACCGAAAACTCTGGAAAAGACGTTTTCAAGGGCTTCCCGTCCTAAGTCGTTGTATCCGTAACCTGTGGTGGATTGAAAGTGATGGGTACCGATTTTTTCTGCATGAAATGCGTCCAGCACTTTTTTCTGGTTATACAAAGCGATACGGGAAATGTTCCGGAAAATTTCCGCAAGGGAATCTTCGTGATGTTCTATCCATTGTAATAATTGATCATTATATTCCATAGCTGTCTTCTTCTCTTTCTCTCTTGGGATAACTGCCTAAAATTTTCTTCCAACCGTCCGTGGTCCGAACCTGCACTTCGATGTTTTTCAGGGCTTGCTCAACTCGGGGTTCGGAACGATGGCCGATAAATTCATAAATCAGGACATATTCCTGGGGTTTTACTTTATACGGGCGGGATTGGACAAAGGTTAAATCGATATCCTGTTCCGCCAAATATTTCGCTGTTTGATACAGCTGCCCCGGTTGGTTGGCACCGTAACGGACCGCCATCAACGTCCGGTCGTTACCGGTGGGAAGCCCGTCGTGCAAAGCGCAAACGAGAAAACGGGTTTCATTCACCAAGTAATCCTGGATGTTGCGATCGATGATTTTTAAATTTTCCAGCCGGGCCGCTTCATGATTGCAAATGGCGGCCGAAAGGCATTGAGGATCGCGTTTTACTTTGGCTGCGGCTTCTGCTGTCGATGAAACCGGAATCAGCTCAGCATCGGGAAACAATTCCGCCAGGGTGCGCTGACATTGGTTTAATGCGGAAGGATGCGAATAAATCCGTGTTACTTTTTCCCAATCGCAGTCCGGGTGAACGGCCAAAACATGAGTAATCGGCAAATGAACCTCATCGCATACTTTCACAAAATCCTGATACTCCAACAAAGCATCCAAAGAAGTCCCGATCAATCCGTCGATCATGTTTTCCACTGGAATGACGGCATAATCTGCTTGGTTGTTTTGGACGAGTTTTAGTGAATTGTTGACGGTAGTGTATATCAGTTCAAATTGACCGTTATCAATATTCAAGCGCCGGGCAAATGCTTTGGCGGCACGTTCAGAATAGGTACCGGCCGGCCCTAAAATAGCAATTTTCAAACTGGTCAGCCCTTTCTGTCGAAAATGAATCAAGGTTTATCCGGCCATTCGCCATGGAAAACCTCGGTCGCCGGCCCGGTCATGAAGACATGCCGGGTGTCAGGATCCCACCGGATCCGGAGATCCCCTCCAAGCAAATGGACGGTGGCCTCATGCTTCGTTTTTTGATTGAGGACGGCAGCCACTAAAACGGCACATGCCCCGGTCCCGCAAGCCATGGTCTCCCCGCTCCCCCGTTCCCAGACACGCATGGTCAGGTCCGTCTCGGAATTGACGGTAACGAATTCCACATTGACTTTCCGTGGGAACAGCGGATGGACTTCGATGAAAGCTCCGTCTTCTCTGACCATGGTATCGGTAATCTCCGGCACAAAGATAACGCAATGGGGATTTCCCATGGAAACGGCAGTAAAGCGGTATTCGGATGTTTTGCCCTGGATGGGATAGTCGAGCACCGGCGACTGGTCGACGTTCACCGGAATTTGCGGGCCGTCAAGGATGGGCTCCCCCATATCCACGGTGACGCTTTCCACCTTCCCGTCCCAGACATGGAGGGAAAGATATTTCATTCCGGCCAATGTTTCCACAGTGATCTCGTTTTTACGGACCAATCCATGGTCATAAAGGAATTTACCGACACAACGGATGGCATTGCCACACATTTCTGCTTCGCTTCCGTCCGCATTAAACATCCGCATCCGGGCATCAGCCGTATCGGAAGGGAGAATTAACACGATTCCGTCCCCGCCGATTCCAAAATGGCGGTCACTCATAGCGACCGCCAGCGCTTTCGGATCATGAACAGTCTGTTCAAAACAGTTGATATAGATATAATCGTTGCCAAGACCATGCATCTTGGTGAAACGCATTATCGACCACTCCTCTGTTTGATGTCTCGCGATGGATGGTATTACAGGCCACAAAAAAAGACCCGTGAGGGTCTTTATTCCTCTCTTTTCTCAGAAGCAAACTCAGGAAGGGGTTTTACGGGAATAATAGTAGACACGGCATGTTTATAAACCATTTGTTGTTTTCCTTCACTGTCAAGAATAATGGTAAAGTTATCGAAACCTCTGACTAAACCGCGGAGTTGAAAACCGTTAACCAAAAAAATGGTAACAGCAGTGCCTTCTTTGCGGACTTGGTTCAAAAAAGCATCCTGCAAATTGATGATCGGTTTATTCATATTTTATTTCCCTCCACTGAACAGTTTCCCATGGATCTATTCGACATTCAGCTCAATCTACCTTCAATATAGTTCAATATCTCGTTATAAAATTCCTCTTTTTTTCCAGAAAGGTTAACAGAATAATCGATAGGTTCCCTTTTAAACCAGGTAATCTGTCGTTTGGCGTAATTTCGGGTTTTTTGCTTAATCTGTTCAACGGCTTCGTCAAAAGGCAAACGGTTTTCCAAATAATCCACCATCTGTTTGTATCCCAAGCCTTGCATCGGCTTTAAATCGCCGGAAAACCCCATGTTTAAGAGCTTTTTCACCTCGTCAAGCAGGCCTTGTTCCAACATGAGGTCAACCCGGCGATTGATCCGATCATATAATTCGTCCCGCTCCCGGTTTAAGAAAATATAGATCACCGGATATTTCAAACCATGCTTGGTTTGGAGTTTGGAAATGGGTTTTCCGGTTAACTCAAATACCTCCAGTGCCCGAATGATCCGGACCGTATCATTGGGATGAATGCGTCCGGCCGCTTCAGGATCGACATCGGCCAGTTTCCGGTGGAGATATTCATTGCCGTAAGTTTGAAGGAGCTCTTTATAACGATTTCGCAGCTCCGGGTCGGGTTGAGCCGAATCGTCCAAGGCAAAGGATTGAATCGATGCGCGGATATAAAGGCCGGTTCCTCCGACCACCAACGGTATCCGGCCAGCCTGATTGAATTCCGCGACCGTTTGATCAAACAACTGTTGATAATCGGCCACCGAAAAGTTTTCATCCGGAAGGACCAGGTCAATCAGGTGGTGTTTTACCCGTTGTTGTTGAAAATCATCAGGTTTGGCGGTGCCGATGTCCATATATTTATAAACCTGCATCGAATCGGCTGAAATGATCTCCGTATTCAACTGTTCTGCGAGCCAGATGGCAAAATCGGTTTTTCCGACAGCCGTTGGCCCGGCAATAATGATGACCGGCTGTTTCATTTATCGCCTCAAAAACTTCTTACCTAATTCTTCATAACTCATGCGAAAGACGGTTGGCCGCCCGTGAGGGCAAGTGTAAGGATTTTCGCAACGAAAAAGATCTTTAATAAGATTTTCACTTTCCAGGACATCCAATTTGTCTCCGGCTTTCACGGCCGCACGACATGCCATGGTGATTAAGAAGGCTTCTTTAATCTCTGAAGGGCTCTTAAACGTTTTAAAATTGGAATATTCCTCCAAAAGATCCAAAATAATTTGTTTATGGTCCATATTAGCCAGAGTCAGGGGAACACCGCGGATGATGAGGGTCTTTCCCCCGAAGGTTTCCAGGTCGAAGCCGATATCATTGAAGAGAGACATGCGTTCGGAGACGATTTTATAATGGGCATAACTTAGCGTAACCGTTTCCGGGATCAATAATGCCTGAGTACCTAATAATTCCTGAGTTTTCGAAAAAAACCGTTCGAATAATACCCGTTCATGGGCAGCGTGCTGGTCTACGAATAATAAGCCTTGATCATCCTGGACGATAATATAGGTATTTTGGACGGTCTTCGGATAGACATACCAATTACGATAAGATTTCTCCTGCGGTATACCGGGAATATCCGACTGAATGCGGACGGGTTCTTCCGGAGCAGGGATTTCCTGAACGGAAGACACTTCTTCTTTTACGGCCTGAATATCACGATATACTTGGTAATTCAAGCTCAGGTTCGGCACAGGCGCGGCGGTTTTTTTCTGGTCATCCCCATCCGTTCCGGTTACGGGGCGGTATATGGATACGGCATCGTCCGGATTTATCCATTCCGAAATTAAAGCGTGTTCTTTTAATGAATTATGAATCACATGATAAACGGCTTTAAATATATCGGATTCATTGGCAAACCGAACTTCCAGTTTGGTAGGGTGGACGTTGACATCCACCCAGTCGTTGGGGACATCAATAAATAAGATGACGAACGGATAACGGGCGATAGGCAGCAATGTATGGTAGGCCCTCTCCACTGCTGTACTTAAAATGCGGCTGTGGATATGACGGCGATTGACGTAAAATATTTCATATTTGCGATTGGTCCGGGCAATGGAAGGTTTTCCGAAAAATCCGCTGATTTTCAATTGGCGGTCTTCCAGATTGAAAGGAATCATTTCTCTGTATATTTCCATGCCGAACAGCGAAATAATCGTATCTTCGATACGGCCGTTCCCGGGTGTAAATAACATATCATAATCATGATGTTTCAACTGAAAGCTGATATGAGGATTGCTCAATGCGAGCCGCGTGACAATTTCATTGATATATCCGCTTTCAGTGGGGATGGATTTCAAATATTTCAGACGCGCCGGGGTATTATAAAAAAGGTCTTGGACCGTGATGGTGGTGCCTTCAGGAGCCCCGATACTTTTGACCTTTTGAAGGATGCCTCCTTTACATTCGATCCATGTTCCGAATTCAGCAGAAGCCGGTTTGGTAATCATGGCAAACGACGATACGGAAGCAATGGAAGGCAATGCTTCGCCACGAAAGCCCAATGTATGCAAATTCAGCAGATCGCTCGCCTGAGTGATTTTACTGGTCGCATGGCGTTCGATGGCCAGGACCGCATCTTCTTCCTCCATACCGCACCCATTATCCACGACTTTGATCAGCTGGCGTCCTCCGTTTTTAATCTCAATTTCGATACGAGTTGCGCCTGCATCAATGGAATTTTCGGTCAATTCTTTAACAACCGATGCCGGGCGCTCGATAATTTCACCGGCAGCGATTTGGTTGATCGTTTGTTCATCAAGTCGATGGACTTTCATGGGACCACCTCCTGTTTCCGAATAAGCCAACTTTAACGGCCATCGCAATGTTCATTTTTTCTTCAGTTCCTGTTGCCACTGGTATAACAGATTTAAAGCCTGCAGCGGAGTGGTTGATGCCAAATCCACCGCACGAAGCTCCTCGATAATCTGGTTCTGAGCGGTCTCGAACAGCGGTAATTGCTGTGCGGGTTGAGGCGGTTCCTTTTGGATCTCCTTAAACTCCAGGACTTCGTTCTTTTCAAGGCTTTTCAATATTTCTCTGGCCCGATCCGTAACTTCTGCCGGCAAACCGGCCAAAGCCGCCACTTCGATGCCATAACTTTGGGCCGTACTTCCCGGAATGATTTTACGTAAAAAGATGATCTCCGATCCGTTTCGTTCGACAGCTACGTGATAATTTTTTACCCCTTTCAGTTTATTTTCGAGAACCGTCAGTTCGTGATAATGAGTGGCAATTAACGTTTTGGCACCGATCCGGTTCGGGTTATTCAAAAACTCGATGACAGCCCAGGCGATGCTCAGGCCGTCAAAAGTACTGGTCCCGCGGCCGATTTCGTCAAGAATGATAAATGAATCGCGGGTCGCGTGGTTTAAGATATATGCCACTTCATTCATCTCGACCATAAACGTACTTTGCCCGGTGGCCAAATCGTCAGAAGCACCGACACGGGTAAAAATGCGATCTACCGGAGAAAGGACGCAGCGCTTGGCAGGGACATAACTGCCAATATGAGCCATGAGGACGATTAACGCCACTTGCCGCATATACGTGGATTTACCTGCCATATTGGGGCCCGTGATGATCTGTTCCCGGTGTTCATGTAAATCCAGAAATGTGTCATTCGGGACAAAGGTTCCGGAAGGCAGCATCCGTTCCACCACCGGATGACGGCCGTCGATGATCTGAATTTCCCCGGTGTCCGTAAATTCCGGACGGACATAGTGGTATCGGACGGCGGCTTCGGCCAGGGCGATGATTGCGTCCAGTTCCGCCAAAATGGCGGCGTTTGTCTGCAAACGGTCGATTTCATTCAATACGGCTTCCCTGAGGCTCATAAAAATCTGATATTCCAGGGCGATGCTTTTATCATGGGCATTGAGGATCAGATCTTCGTATTCTTTCAATTGTTGGTTGATAAAACGTTCGCAATTGGCCAATGTTTGCTTACGGATATAATCCGCAGGGACAAGGTCCAGGTTGGATTTGGTCACTTCGATATAGTATCCGAACACTTGATTGTAAGCGATTTTCAAGGATTTAATGCCGGTACGCTCCCGTTCGGCTTGTTCCAGTTCAGCTACCCATTGTTTCCCGCGGCTGGCGGCTTGCAATAATTTTTGTAATTCAGGGTCGAAGGATTCCCGAATCATCCCCCCTTCTTTTAACGAAAGAGGCGGATTATCTTCCAATGCTCGCTCCAATAAGTCCGTCAACTCTGCCAGTGGCTCCAGGTTTTTCTCCAAATTTTTCATTTTCGGCGACGGACAAGAACGAATCATCACTTTAATCTCCGGCAAGACTTGAAGGGTATTGCGAAGGGCCAATAAATCCCGGGCATTGGCGGAATTGCCCGACAATTTGCTTAAAATCCGTTGCAAATCATAGGTTTTCTTCAGGGCTTCCCGAACGGTCTCACGCAATTCGAGATTGGCGACGAAATCGGCGACCGCTTCCTGCCGCTCCAAAATATGTTCCAATTTGGACAAGGGTTGTTCGATCCAGCTACGGAGGGTTCGGGCACCCATCGAGGTAACGGTTAAATCCAAGACGCCCAACAGGCTTCCGGCGGTTTCACCGCTGCGGATGTTCTTGGTCAGTTCCAGATTGCGGCGTGTTGCCGGATCCAGTGCCATAAAATCGCCGGTTTCATAGGTGATCAAATGTCGCAAATGATATAAGGTGTTTTTTTGCGTCGATTGCAAATAAAACAAAATGGCGCCGGCAGCCACCGTTGCCGCTCGCAGTTCTTCGCAGCCGAAGGACCGGAGGTTTTGCACCTGAAAATGTTCTTGCAAACGGCGGTATGCCTGATCGTAATTGAAATGATGCGGTTCTCCGTCAGTGATCGTACTTTCCGCCCGTTTCAGGATATCCTGTAACGTTTGGGCATCGCTTTCGCATATGTAAATTTCAGCCGGACGAATACGGGTCAGTTCCGCAGTTAACATAGAATGTTGATGCTTTGGAAACTGAGTCGCCTTAAACTCGCCGGTGGAAATGTCGACATAAGCAAAACCGATAGATTGGTCATAAACAGAGATGGCTGCGAGATAATTATTGGCTTTTTCCTGAAGTAATTGATCTTCGATAATAGTTCCGGGAGTTATGACCCGCACCACTTCCCGTTTGACGATGCCTTTGGCCGCTTTCGGGTCTTCCACCTGTTCGCAAATGGCCACTTTATATCCTTTATTTAATAAGCGCCCCAAATAACCGGAGACGGAATGATACGGCACTCCACACATGGGGATTCGTTCCGCGCTGTTTTCCCGTGACGTTAAAACGATCTCCAGTTCTTTGGAAGCCACCAGGGCATCCTCATAAAACATTTCATAAAAATCGCCTAAACGAAAAAATAAAATACAGTCTTGATATTCTTTTTTAATCGCCAGGTACTGCTCGATCATGGGAGTGGTTTTGGCCATATGTTCACTGCACCTCAAAAAAATAATGGGTTTATCCCATTAATTTTCGACAATATTCATTTTAAATCCTTTAATAATCCAAATCTTCCGTAGAGAACGTCCCCTATCGGGCTATGTTTCCTTCATATCTTCAGACAGCCGGGATATTGTTTTTTTTTGCTTGGCAGTTCGGGGAAATGTAATTTTGAATTCAGTTCCGAAATCAGCCTGACTGGTTAAAGATATCGTTCCGCCCAACTCTTGCACAAGGTCTTTGACAATGACCAATCCCAGCCCGGAACTGTTTTTTGTCGTGAAACCAGGTTGAAAGATCCGTTCCGTATGTTCTTCAGGGATGGGATTGCCGTTATTCCAGATGCTGATGACGTAATGATCATTGGCCTCCCACATGGTTATTTGAATTTCCCTGTCCGGACGGTTGATTTCTTCCGGGCACTCGATGGCATTTCGGATAACATTACCGATAATTCGGGTGACCTTTGACGGAGAATAATCGAAATGGGTAAAATCGATATCGGAATCGATAGTCATCTTAATTCCTTTATCCCGGGCTTCTGTTTCATATACCAAACATAATGCGGAAATGGCTGAATTATTGATGCGGTAAGATACGGCCGCCGAAACGTCAGCCACGGAAATATAGTCGTCAATGTATTTAATAATTTCGTTGTTCTTATTGAACTGCGCCAATACGCGAATGACCTGAAGCTGGTTTCGATAGTCATGCCGCTGGGACTGAAGGGTTTCAACCAGTTTACGGCTTTCTTCCAATTGAAATTGATCGGTCTCCCGGGCAATGCGTTCTTCATTGACCACCATCGCAAACTTATAAAAAAACCAGACGCTTAATACCCATAGGAGCAGGATAATAAAGATGCATGCCAAAAACGAAAAATAGATGGAGCGTTTCAGCAAATCAAAGATGGACATCTCCAAGAGAAGCATGGTAAATATGCAAATGAGAATACAAAGAAATGCCTTTAAAAAATATAACTGTTTCA
>JAKOSX010000093.1 GCA_029776595.1 Bacillota bacterium
CCAATCTTCATAGTTCACATCCTTTCTCCCTGAGTCGAGAATCCCGAAAGTCCCGCGGAAGTTCCATAACCCCCACCCTATACCATGGGTAGTCAATATATCCAGTTGGTCCTCAAACCATGCGAGGAAAACATCATGAGGTGTCTCATTGTAACATCCGCATTCACCGCAATGTACCCCCACACCTTGCTTCACCAGATCGGTCCAGGGACGATAAAAATCTTCGAGCACCTTACGGTCAAATTTTTCACCGTTGATCACACCCGGCCATACAGGCACCGGTGCATCATCGGGGTTTTTCCATACCCAACCGGCTCGATAGTGGGATACATAATGTGGATAATAGCCCCTGCAACTTTGCCCTATGGGAAGATCAGTCAACTCGGGAATTACTGAAGCACCGCCGTTATTCCCGTCAGCAATTACCATTCTGTTGGCATTCTGCCGGTGGATAACGTCCAGGCATCCAACAGCGACTTTACGGTATATACTTCCCGGAATGGCTGTGGATGGAGAGAACTGATCGTTCATATCTTCCTTGAAACAAGGCTCGTTGACTAGGTCGAAACTTAATAATTCTGGGGAAACATTTTTAAACCGTTTCGCCCACATATCCCAGTGCTGGTAAAATGCCTGCTGTGCCTCTTCATCCTTCCATAAGTTAAAGGGTTCGTGAAATCCGGCATTGATACAGAAACCGGGGGCCCGATGTAGATTGAGGCTTACATGCAAATGGTATTTATTGGCCGTATAGACTACTTGTTCGATAGCATCAATCGCTTCTTCCCTGAACCCAACTGTTTCTTCTGGAGTGATATCCCTTCCGGAAGCCGGATCATACTTCAAATAGCTGGGATATGCCATAGGAATACGGACAAAGTCGAATCCCCAGTCGGCCATCCATTTAAAATCCTGTTCCGTCGCCGCAAACCGAGCAGGATTTGCGACATATCGTTGAGGAGAAAAGAAGTCGAGGACATTAAACCCACGCCAGCGAGGCAACTTGTTCTTCTCTAACTGATAATTTGGTAATGCAAAAACATTCAACTGGCTGTTCATTGCCATCATACCGGCACCTATTGCCGTGGTTCTTAAAAAATCACGTCGTCTCATAAGAATATTTTTTTTTTAATCCAATAACGATTTATCTACCTGACAATTAAAATTAAGGGTTATAGACAATAATTATTCATCGCTCAACGTTTGTTGAACACCTCCGGCAATGAGACATCAAATGGGAAGGGAGTTCGGATGTTGGCCCTCCTTTTGGCTCGTATCCCCAGAGCAAACGATACGATTCCCCTTTTTTATCGATTTCTATTACGCCGAGATTTTTTTGAGGGGATATCTCTATATTCCGCAAATGACATCCGCTTCGCGTAACCAAAAATCTTTCCCCGCCGATTTCGGAAACGGAAAGAGGCAAATTCAACCAGTCACTTTTGGGTTGAGAGTCATCAAAATAATGATAAAAATCCGGTTTTAAACGCATGTTTATATCTCATTAATTCTCCTATTGAGCACCGTTTTCAATCTTAAAAACCCATGCATAATTATTGGGACTGACCTGGGACAACAAAACCGGTGGCGTAATAATGAAGGTATCTCCCGATTTTTCCGACTTCACCTTGCCTTCGAAGCCAAGAAGGGAAACCTTACCACCCGTTTTTATTCCTTTTATCACTATCGGTTCTTTCGGGAATTC
>JAKOSX010000094.1 GCA_029776595.1 Bacillota bacterium
CTTTTGAC
Source organism: Bacillota bacterium (assembly GCA_029776595.1). Taxonomy (GTDB): domain Bacteria; phylum Bacillota; class UBA4882; order UBA8346; family UBA8346; genus JAKOSX01. The sequence goes on from JAKOSX010000094.1 coordinate 9, forward strand.
CATGTAGGTAAAGGATTGGTAGCCAAAGATGGAAAACTGACCGGCTTTGCCATTTGTGGTGAAGACAAAAAATGGATGTGGGCTGATGCCAAGATAGATGGTAAAACAGTGGTTGTGTCGAGCAAAGAAGTGCTGAAACCAATTGCCGTTCGCTATTGCTGGGCAACGAATCCTCCGGCAAGTCTCCTAAACAAAGAAGGATTGTGGACTCCGAACTTCAGAACGGATAATTTTTAATTTTAAGAAAACCGGACAACTAACCGCCCGACTAATACAACTACAGCAATGAAAGGTCTTCTGAAACTCAAGAATCCTATTTTCTTAGTATTTATTACGCTCATTTGTGTTCCCGGATTGATGGCACAACGTCAAATGGAGAACCTCGACAGAGCTGTTATTGCCGTTCGTTGCCCCGGCGATTCGGTTTATGTGGGCTGGCGGTTATTGGGTACCGAACCCGATGATATTACATTTAATCTCTATCGCCGGAGCGGAAACGATAAACCGGTGAGATTAAATCAAACGCCGATAAAAGAAAGCACTAATAGTCAGGTTGGAAAGCAGGATTTTACCATCGATAATTCATATTTTGTAAAAGCGGTACTCGGTGGAGTGGAGCAGGAGGCAAGTAAACCTTTCACCATTAAATCAAATGCTCCGGTTCTGCAATACATCAATATTCCGCTTAAAACCCCCGAAGGATATAGCCCCAACGATGTTTCGGTAGGCGATTTGGATGGGGATGGTGAATACGAGATTATTCTTCACCAAACAGCTCGTGGAATTGATTCTCCTTCATCCGGCGTTTCTGGCTTGCCCATTTTTCAGGCATACAAGTTAGATGGAACATTTCTGTGGCAGATAAGCTTGGGAAAGAATATTCGTGAAGGTGCTCATTATACGCAGTTTATGGTCTACGACCTCGACGGTGATGGAATTGCAGAATTTGCATGTAAAACAGCTGATGGAACCATTGATGGAATGGGAAAAGTGATAGGCGATTCAACCAAAGATTATCGTAATCTGGATAAAAACAGTGGGACTTTCTACGGAAAGATACTGGACGGACCCGAATATTTTACCATTTTCAGCGGACGAACCGGTGAGGCTCTTGCCACAACGGATTATATTCCGAACCGCTATCCCCTAAATGGTTGGGGCGGTCATGGTGGCAATGGAGGACGTGACAATACCGGGAACCGTAGCGAACGTTTTCTGGCTTGTGTGGCCTATCTCGATGGCATTCACCCAAGTGTGGTGATGTGCAGAGGTTACTACGGTAGAACAGTGCTGGCTGCTTGGGACTGGCGAAATGGGAAACTCACTTCCCGCTGGGTTTTCGATAGTAAAAATGGGGAGAATCCTTTCTCCGGTCAGGGAAATCATAACCTGAGTGTGGCGGATTTGGATGGCGATGGAAAAGATGAAATCATCTATGGTTCCATGGTGGTTGATGATAATGGAAAAGGTCTGTTTTCTACGGGTTTTCGTCACGGTGATGCTATTCATGTTGGTCACTTGGTGTCAAATCGTGCAGGACTTCAGGTATTTGGCGTTCATGAAATTGAGGAAGGAACAAAAGGTGCCGGAGCCACTGTTTATGATGCTAAAACAGGAGAGGTGTTGTACAAAGGGTCAA
>JAKOSX010000095.1 GCA_029776595.1 Bacillota bacterium
CCTCGGCACTGGACCCGCAGACCACCCATTCGATTCTCCAATTGTTACGGGATGTCAACCGGCGGCTGGGTTTGACCATTATTCTGATCACCCACGAAATTCATGTGATTAAGGAAATTTGCGATTCGGTGGCGGTCATCAGGAACGGCCAGATCGTTGAATGCGGACCTGTAGTCCAGCTCTTTGCCAACCCCCAAACCGAAATCGCCCGAGAGTTCATCCGGACGGCCACCCACGATACAATCCCGGAGAACCTACAAGCATTAATCCATTCCAATCCGGGCGAAGGGAACCTGGTACGTATCTTCTTCCAGGGCGACGTCGCCAAAGAACCGGTCATCGCTTCGTTGATCCGCCGTTTCAATTTGGATGTCAATATTTTATATGCTAAACTCGACTTTATACAGGATACGCCCTTCGGTTCGCTCATCGTCGACATTAGCGGCACCGACGATAATGTCCGGGCGGCCATGGATTTTTTGGAAGAACAAGGGTGTCGAATCGAGGTGTTAAACGGTGTGGAATCCACAACTCTTCAATCTGCTGATTAACGGCTTATGGGAAACCCTTTATATGGTAGGAGTCTCTTTGGTCATCGCCACCCTGTTCGGTTTACCGCTGGGCGTATTACTGGTGATAACCGGACCCGGCCATATCAAACCCCATCCGGCCATCCATTCAACCCTTTCTGTCATCGTCAACATCGGGCGTTCTTTGCCTTTCATCATTTTACTGGTAGCCATCGTCCCTTTCACCCGGCTGGTAGTGGGGACTTCCATCGGGACCCTGGGAGCCATCGTCCCTCTGACGGTCAGCGCCATCCCCTTTTTCGCCCGGTTGGTGGAAACAACGTTATTGGAAGTGGATGGCGGCATTATTGAGGCGGCTCAGGCCATCGGCGCCACCACCTGGCAGATCATCAGCAAGGTACTGATTCCGGAAGCCAAATCCGGCCTGGTGCTGGGCATCACCAACTGCGCGGTCAGTCTCATCAGTTATTCCGCCATGGCCGGGGCCGTCGGCGGCGGGGGTCTGGGCGATTTGGCCATTCGTTACGGCTATCAGCGTTTCCAACCGGATGTCATGGTAGCCACCGTCGTCATCCTGGTCGTTTTGGTCCAAGGCATTCAGTCTTTGGGCGATTGGACGGCCCGGAAACTCAATCATAAATGACCGGCGGCAGTGCTTAACCTCATATTTCTTGGGTCTGTCAAATTTTTTAAATAGAAAAAATCATATAAGGAGGAAAGTATCATGAAAAAAAATGTCTCATTGATTTTGCTCGCCGCATTACTTACCGCTCTGCTCATTGGCAGCCTCGGCGTCCATGCTGCCAATACGGTATTGAAAGTCGGCGCTTCACCAACGCCTCACGTGGGTATCTTGGAATCCGTCAAACCCCAATTGGCTAAAGAAGGCATCACCTTGAAAATCATCGAATTCCAGGATTACGTCCAACCGAACCTGGCTTTGGCCGAAGGCGAACTGGACGCCAACTTCTTTCAACACATCCCCTATTTGGAACAATTCTGCAAAGACCGGAAGCTGGATTTGGTCGCCATCGCCAAAGTCCATATCGAACCCATGGGCATCTATTCGAAAAAGATCAAATCCTTAAAAGAATTAAAGAATAAAGCCTCCGTCGCCATCCCCAACGACCCGACCAACGGCGGACGGGCTCTGCTCCTTCTGCAACAGGCCAAATTGATCGAATTGCGTAAAGGTGTGGGCCTGACTGCCACCGAATTGGATATCGTCAAAAATCCGAAAGGCCTTCAAATCAAGGCTCTTGAAGCAGCCCAGCTTCCCCGGGTTCTCCCCGACGTAGATCTGGCCATTATTAATACCAACTACGCATTGACCATCAACCTGATCCCCGCCAGGGATGCATTGTTTATCGAAGGCAAGGAATCTCCTTACGCCAACGTTTTGGCCGTCCGCGCCAAAGACAAAAACAATCCCGCTCTGCTCAAACTGGCCAAAGCGCTGAACAGCGATACGGTTAAGGAATATCTCAACAAAACCTACCAAGGAAGTATCGTACCGGCTTTCTAAGCTGCCTGTAATATCAAAATCCCCGCCGTTTACAGCGGGGATTTTTGATTCTCTTTCCCATGTCTTTTTCATTCATCCGGCCTACCATCTTTTGAAGATTTTCTCCATAGCGTCGAGGGTCCGCCCGATGTCCGCCATGGAATGGGCCGCCGAGATAAAAATGGTCTCAAAAGAAGAGGGCGGAAACAAAATCCCTTCCTCATATAACAAACCGAAAAGGCGCCGGTACAGATGCTGATTGGCCGGGGGGATCCGCTCGAAACAGTCGACGGCGTCATCCGCAAAAAACAGTCCGGTCAACGAGCCGACGCCGGTAACCTGGACGGGGATTCCTGCCTTTGAAAAGATGCGACGCAACCCGTCCCGGAAAGCCTCGCCAAGGGCAGCCAAACGCCGGTAAACCTCACTGTCTTGTAACTGCTTAAGGACGGCTGTTCCGGCGGCAACCGCCACCGGATTGCCCGAAAGAGTCCCTGCCTGATAGACCGGACCCGACGGCGAAACATATTGCATGATCTCCCGCCGGCCACCGTACGCGGCGACCGGGAAGCCACCGCCGATGATCTTGCCCAGACAAGTCAGATCGGGAATCATCCCATAGTATTCCTGCGCTCCGCCATAGGCCAATCGGAAACCGGTAATCACCTCGTCGAAGATAAGCAAGGCCCCGTATTCCCGGGTCAGGCGGCGCAACCCTTCCAAAAACCCCTCCTTCGGCAGGACCAGGCCCATGTTGGCGGCCACCGGTTCAACGATGACCGCGGCAATGTCCCGGCCGTACTTGGCAAAGGCCTCCGCCACGGCCTGCACGTCATTATACGGGCAGACCAAGGTATCCTGTGCTGTCGCTTCCGTCACGCCGGCGCTTTGGGGCACGCCAAAGGTCAGTGCGCCGGACCCTGCAGCCACCAGCAATTCATTGCTGTGCCCGTGATAACATCCTGAAAATTTCAAAATTTTAGGCCGTCCCGTATACCCCCGGGCCAACCGGAGAGCGCTCATGGTAGCCTCCGTTCCTGAATTCACCAATCGGACCATCTCCAGCGAAGGGACGGCTGCCGTCAACCTTTCGGCAAAATCAACTTCCTGCGGTGTAGCCAGCCCATAGCTGACACCGGATTGAAGCTGCGCCGTCACAGCCTCCGCCACCGGCCGGTAACCATGGCCGAAAAGCAGCGCTCCCCAGGACGTGATGTAATCGATATATCTTTTCCCTTCAACATCATAAAGATAAGCGCCTTCCGCCTTTCCTATGAACACCGGATCTATGCCCACATTGGCGAAAGAGCGCACCGGACTGTTGACTCCACCGGGAATGACGGCCTGAGCCCGTTCCCAATAGGTTGACGCCATTATCATCCCTCCCGTAACCATCGATACAAATCCATGGCATGATATGTAATGATCAAATCGGCACCGGCCCGTTTAAATCCGGTCATAATTTCGGAGACAGTGCTGAACTCGTCGATCCAGCCATTGGCTGCCGCTGCTTTCACCATGGCATATTCGCCGCTGACATTGTAAACCGCCAGCGGCAGATCAAAACGTTCCCGGGCATCACGGAGAATATCCATGTAAGGCAGACCCGGTTTAACCATCAAGATATCCGCGCCTTCCCGGACATCCTCAGCCAGCTCCCGTAAAGCTTCACGGCGGTTGGCCGGCGGCATCTGATAGCTTTTCCGATCCCCGAATTGAGGAGCTGAATAGGCCGCTTCCCGAAAGGGTCCGTAAAAGGCGGAAGCAAATTTGGCAGCATACGACAGAATCAGCCGGTCACTGAACCCATGTTCATCCAATGCCGCCCGGATGGCGGCGACTCGACCGTCCATCATATCCGACGGCGCCACAATGTCTGCACCGGCTTCAGCCTGCGCTACCGCAACCCGTTGCAGTATTTCCAAGGTACGGTCGTTATCCACCCGGCCGGCCCCGTCAAGGATGCCGCAATGGCCGTGGGAAGTGTATTCGCATAAGCACACATCGGTAATCACGACCATCTCGGGATACTCCGACTTAATCCGGCGGCAGGCCCGCTGGATGACGCCGTCCTCAG
>JAKOSX010000008.1 GCA_029776595.1 Bacillota bacterium
ATTTAAGATTGAAAGGATATGTCGGGATGGCCGATGATGCTCCGCTTCACCTGGAGGCTACCGGTTATGAGATTAACCTGAAGGAATTGGCCCGGTGGTTTCCTGTGGATCAGCGGATTGCCATCAATGGCAACGGTCAGGTTCAGCTGGAGATTACCGGCACCACCGGTTTACCCAGATATTCCGGAAATGTGATGTTGATTCGGCCCAGCTTTCATACTTGGCAATTGGAGGAAGGAACCATTCGGTTCCGCGGGGATCTGAATCAGATTCATATTGAAGAATTTAAGCTGAGAGACGCCGATTCGCTGGTTCAAATGAGCGGGATATTGGCCAATGATCGGCTGGAAATGGAATATTCCGGTTATTTGGAAGACATTGAATCTTTAGGATTATATTATAAAGGAAATATCGCGCGGGGAGAAATAGCGTTCCGCGGCCGGATCGGAGGTACTGCCGAAAGACCGGTGATCACGGCGGCTCTGAAAGGGACGGATTTGTCTTTTGGAAGCATTCGGAATAAAGATTTGACTGCCGATCTTCTGTTGAACCAGACGGATCTGGAAATTAAAAATTTGCAGTTGAACGGAACGGACGGCAGTATGGAAATGTCCGGGATCATAAGTTTGGCGAAACCGGAAAACGTACAGCTTAACGCCAGGCTGCACCAGCTACAAATCGACCCCTTCATCGCGGCGTTGAAACTTCAGAATGTGCAGGCTACCGGTAATTTATCGGGGGAAATGTCTGTCCGGGGGCAGTTGACCAATCCGTGGGTTAAACTTGAAGGCCGGCTGGATCAAGGGTCATTGAACGGTTATCCGGTGAGCGGTGCATTTAGTTTTCGCTATGTCCGGAACAATCTTCATATTGAGAGCATTGAGCTTCAGCACCGGTATGGGACTCTTTCCGCCAACGGAATATGGGAAGACGGAAAGGTTCTTAAGCTCAAAGCGCTGCTAGTGGATTTCCCGGTGCAGCCTGTGGCCACATTGATTCGCCAAGATCTTCACCTTGACGGCAATGCCCATGGCGAATTTCAGTTGGAATGGTCCGACGACGGCATTTCCGGAGATTATCAATGTCAAATTATAAATTTGAAAGTAAATGGGATCTCTATGGGGAATGTGGCGTTGGACGGCCGTTATTCCGAACAGGGCATATCGGTGAAGAACGGCAATTTAACTTATCTCGGCGGCAAAGTTGCCGTCGAAGGGTTTGTCCCATGGTCTGAAGCGTTCATAGGCAAACTGAATCTTCCGACGCAGCACAAACTGGCTCAAAATGTGGATCTTCAATTTTTAATCCGGGATATGCCGATGGAGATTTTAAACGGGATGTCCAATCAGTTCCGGCTTACCAAAGGTCGGCTTAATGGGAATATTCATCTGACCGGCTCGTGGGCCAGTCCCGTTCTGTCAGGGCGGCTTACCAGTACTCCAAGTGGCCTGGATTTGCCGGGATTGCCCCTGATGGTGGAAAACTTGGAAACAAAAATAAGCATCTTTTCCAACCGGGTGGAATTGGAAAATGTCTCCGGTATGGTTAAACGCGGTAAGTTTACCATGACAGGTCGGATGAATCTGGAAAAGTTCATGATCAAAAATATTTCGTTGCATCTTGCCGGTTCCAAGATATACTATCATAACCGTTTCTTCAACGGTTACGGCGATGTGCAGCTTGATATCGCCGGGAATCTTAACAAGCCCAAGATTACCGGGGAAGTCACCGTTTATGATTGTAAGATCAGTGTTTCCGGAGGTCGTGGGAGCACTCCTGGTCCATGGCAGCCGGAATATGATATTAAGATCAAAGCCGGCAAAAATGTTCGGTACCGTCAGTTGGGTATTGCGGATGTGTCGGTCGGCGGAGAACTGTATTTCCGGGGAAGTGGCGACATACCGATATTGACCGGGAAAGTGACTTCGAAACGTGGGGTCTTGACCCTGTACGGGCAAAATTTTATGGTCCGCAACGCTGAAGTCGTTTTCAAGCCGGAGCATGGATTGCGGCCTTACATCGATATCGAATCAACCTGCCGGACGACGAAGGCTGAAGTGTTTTTGACGATAAAAGGCCAAATCGGCGAGGACGTGATGATCGATTTAAGTTCCCGGCCGCAGATGAGCCAGAGCCAGATATATGCTTTGCTCAACTGGTCCCAACTGAGTGGCGATGAGCCGTTGACGATCGAGGGAATGATTGGCGGGAATCTAAGTTTTGTCACGGATACTCTGCTCGGAGATGTTTTCGGTGAAATCCGGAATACCCTACACTTGGATTATCTCTATTTGGAAACCAATTATGCCCAGAATGATTTCCGGATTTATATGGGCGATTATGTTACGGATAACTTGTTTTTATCGTACAGTCGGTCCCTTCTTGATACCGATGACCCCAAAGAAGTCTGGGGTTTTGACTATCATTTGACGCCTCGGTTTACATTGGGAGGAAGATATACGTCGGAAGATGATGATTTGAGCTGGCGCTTGACATACGGGTTCGAATTTTAATTGGTGATCCGGTGTTTAAAGCTGGGAAACCTAACCGAAATTGCCTGAAGAACCATAGCGGCTGATTGCAGGATATTCCGCTTTTATCCCGAATTGTTGTGTATAAAGTTAACTTAAGATGTTCCCGGGAAG
>JAKOSX010000096.1 GCA_029776595.1 Bacillota bacterium
GGACGAAAAAGACCGGATCGCCCACCTTTTTTTGGAGGACTAATTCGCGTAATATATTGTACTCTTCGCTGTATCTGAAATTTTCGGCGATCATCATTTGGATCCCATATTGTCTGGGAAGCTCCAACGTCGCCTGTGCCTGTTCCAATGTGGCACCCATCGGTTTTTCCAAAATTATCGCTTTGCGGGAACGGGCCACGACTTCCGCTACGGAATGATTTAAAGCGATAGGCACCAAAATATCGATGACATCCAAATCATCCCGTTCCACCATGACCCGAAAATCCGTAAAAACGTCCCGTTCCGGATCCAGTCCCAGCCGGTTGGCCCAACGGACCGCTTTATCCCGATCAATATCGCACAAAGCTGCAATCCGATACTCAGCTGACAACTCGGCAAACGCCGGATAGTGAAGCCTCTCCCAGGCCAAGCCTGTCCCAATGACGCCTACGTTCAATTGACTCATCTTTTTATCCCCCTCCTCATCATTAATACATAGGTTTCCAAAAATCAGCCCGTTATATCCCATCAGGCCGAATTCTGAAAATCCAAAAAATTCAGATAAATTTCATAGCCTTTTCCCTTCTTTTTTATTAGAATGAAATTAGATTAATCATAATGGGGATGAAACATTTGAATACCATGAATAAACCTTCTGACAAACAACGGGTGGAAGCTGTCCGGCAATTTGTGGACAATGTCTTGCGCAACGGTTCCGACCGTTATCATCAAAACCCCATTCCCCTGTTGGCCGACGGCATTCATCGGACCTCCGGAGAACATTTAACCTGGAAATTTCCGGACGGCTCCACGGCTGTCATATCCAATTTGGCTTGCCAGCAAAATTTCCTAAGGGTTTTAACGGCTTTAACCCACTTAACCGACGACCCTCAATATAAAAAAAGAGCGGTCGCCATCATCCGCCACTATTTCCGTCATTATCAAGACCAATACGGCCTCCTTTTCTGGGGCGGCCACCGCTTCGTCGACCTTAAAACCTGGGAAGTTGTGGGCCCCAGCGAAAAGGAATATGTCCATGAATTGAAAAATGTCTTTCCATATTATTCGTTCATGTATGAAATCAATCCCCAAGCGACCGTTGCTTTCCTTAAAGCCTTTTGGAATGCTCATGTCTGCCGATGGGACATCCTTGAAATCAGTCGCCACGGCCGATATGGTCTGGAACCCGGAGAGCTGTGGAACCACTCTTTTGCCAATCCGCCCTCTTTCCAGGAGACCACGGGGCTGTCCTTTTTAAGTGCAGGAAACGATCTGATTTACGCCGGGCTTTCCCTCTTCCGGTTAACCGGCGATACCGGAGGACTGCTCTGGGCTAAACGTTTACGGGAGCAATATGCCAAAGCCCGCCATCCCCGTACCAAACTGGGCGCTTATCTGTTCACCCAGGCGAAAAAAGTGGCCCACACCGATGACGATTCCGACACCCGCTCCTGTTTCGGAGACCGGGCCAAACGCCAATTCGGGCCGGAATTCGGGGATATCGCCCTGGAAGGCAACCTACTTTTAGAACGGGAAGCCAAAGCGTTATACTCAGAAAACGCTCTGATGCTTCTGGAGATCGCCCCCACACTCAACGAAGCAGGCGCCGATCTTATCCAATGGGTCCGGGAAGGAATGGCCGCTTATGCCCAATATGCCTATATCCCCGAATCCAATCAGTTTAGACCGTTGTTTGCCGACGGAACCGATCTCACCGGTTATCAACTGAAACGGGATGGTTACTACGGAAACGCCGGTGACATTTTAAAACCGTTTTCGGCTAACCATTTCTTCGTAGCATATGCCCGCGGCTTCCTGGCCACCGGCGACGAACGCTTATGGGAAACCGCCCGCGGCATCGCACGTGCCAATCATCTGGGCGACATCGGGCAGACTCCGGGAAAAGGCATGGAACTGAACCTTGATACCTCGTGCGATGATCCTTATGCGTTATTTGCAATTCTGGATATTTATAAGCAAACGTCCCATCCGGGATATCTGGAATTAGCCCGTATAATCGGGGACAACCTGGTCCAAAACCGGTTTCGGGACGGATACTTCTTCTCCAACCCCGGCTATGAATATGCGAATATCGATACCGTCGAACCTTATGCGCTGCTGGCGTTGGAAGCGGCTCTCCAAAAGAAACCCGATGCGATACCGCCCTTTATTAACGGTTCAGGATATATCGACGGGGATTATTTGGCCAAAGACGGTTCGATTCTCACCATTCACAGTACGGAACTGTTTGAAAAAGACCTTTAAGCCTTGTTTAATAAGAAAACGATAGGTGAAACCATTGATCCGCGACTATTTAAAGAACCATATTTTGATCACGGACGGAGCAACCGGAACATATTATTCGGAACTCACCGGTGACAGCACTCGTTATTGCGAGCTGGCCAACTTGGACCGCCCGGACCGAATTCGGCAAATGCACATGGAATATATTCATGCCGGTGCCAGGTTAATTCGGACCAATACCTTCGCAGCCAATTCAGTAACATTAAACCTAACCCGGGAACAACTGAAACCTATCTTGATTCAGGCCGTTTTGCATGCCCGATCCGCCGTAAAGGATCGGGATTGCTTCATTGCCGCCAATATCGGCCCGATTCCCCAATCGGGTGCAGCCGAACTTGACGTCTTGGATGAATACCGTTTCCTGGTGGATACTTTCATCGACGAAGGCCTGACCATATTCAATTTTGAAACCTTCAGCGACATAGATTATCTCCCGGAAATCACCGGTTATATCAAATCCCGGCTGCCGGAAGCTTTTATCCTCGCCCAATTTACCGTCACTGCCGACGGGTTCACCCGGAAGGGCATTCGTTTGGACAAGATCATCCGCGAGATTCGGAAGATACCCTTCGTTGATGCATACGGATTTAACTGCGGCGTCGGTCCGGCCCATTTAAACCGGTTGTTGGAGAAGTCAGCCTGGGGGGATGATTGGGTGGCTGCATTGCCCAACGCCGGTTATCCCGAGATCATCAACGAACGTACCGTTTACGTCCACAACCCGGAATATTTTGCCGGCCAAATGCTCCGCCTTAAAGAGCACGGCATCAAAATATTGGGGGGATGCTGTGGAACCACACCGCTGCATATACAGGCGTTGGCCCGTGCTTTGCAGGATCCGGCAACCATGACCGCCGGCAAACCGAAAACCGTTTGGGCTATCCCGAAAGAGGCTACCCCACCGGCCCCATTAAAGACGGAAGCCAAGGATTTGTTGATCGCCGCTGAACTGGATCCGCCTTTTGACACCGCCGTCCAGAAAACTCTGAACGGTGCGATTGTTTATAAAGAAGTCGGCATCGACCTGGTGACCATCGCCGATTCCCCGATGGGGAAAGCCCGGGTGGACTCGGTAGCGATGGCCGCTAAAATCCGGCGGGAAATCGGGATTGAAACTCTACCGCACCTTTGCTGCAGAGATAAAAACATCAACGCCATCAAGTCGACCCTTCTTGCCGCCCATATGGAAGGAATCCGCTCTGTTCTGGCCGTTACCGGAGACCCCCTTCCTGACGGCGCAAAAGAAGACGGCATTAAGCATGTTTTCAACTTGAACTCCTTGTCTCTAATCCGGTTCATCAGCGAACTCAATCGCGATATATTTCCAGAAAACCCTTTCACCATCGCTGCAGCGCTAAATTTAAACGCACGGAACCGATCATTGGAAATCGAACGGATGTATAAAAAAGCAGCATTAGGCGCCAGCCTCTTTCTGACGCAACCGGTATTTGACAATGATGCCTGTGCGTCTTTTGTCTCCCTCCAAAAACCGGACGGGGTGAAAATCTTAGCCGGAATTATGCCGATAGTCAACAGGCGCAATGCCTTGTTCCTCCAAAATGAACTTTCCGGAGTAACCGTCCCCGACGAACATGTAGAGCGCTTCAGTGAGGGCATGAGCAGGGAAGAAGCTCAGGAAATCGGCATTCAGCTCGCAGTGGAAATTGCGGAAAAAATCCGCCCTTATGTCGACGGTTTCTATTTCATCACTCCCTTTAACCGCACCGGCATGATTGTGGAAATTCTCAAACGGTTACAGTTATGTAAGTAAGAAAAAACCCGCCAAACGGCGGGTTTTCTTTTGAACTTACGAAGCAGATTTTATCTTGAGATTTTGAATCACTTTGTTGAGGGCGTGAATATACGCCAAAGTACTGGCCTCGATGATGTCGGTGGATACACCCCGGCCCACATACGCGTTGCCGTTTTGTTTCACCTTCACCACAACTTCACCCAAAGCATCCTGACCTGAAGTGACTGCTTTGATATTATATTCGGCCAATTCCACCGGGATCTGGACGATCCGGTCAATGGCTTTATAAATGGCATCGATAGGACCGTCACCGCAGGAGGCTTCCTGAATCAATTCCTCATCTTTCTTCAGGCGGACAGTGGCTGTAGGAATGGTGGAATTACCGGTACTGACATGGAGATAATCCAGGACATACAGTTCCGTGGTATCCACCACCTGACCCCGGACCAAAGCTTCCAAATCGGAATCGGTGACTTCCTTTTTCTTATCGGCCAACTCGATAAAGCGTTGATAGGTTCTTTCGATCTCGGCTTCAGAAAGATTGTAGCCCATCTCCTCCAGCCGGTTCTTCACCGCATGCCGTCCGGAATGTTTACCCAATACCAATTGGCTTTGGCTGAGCCCAATCGACTCCGGAGTCATGATCTCATAGGTCATCCGGTTTTTCAGGATGCCGTCCTGATGAATGCCGGATTCGTGAGCAAAAGCATTGGCTCCGACGATAGCTTTGTTATGTTGGACAGGTTTACCGGTTAAAGTGGACACCAATACGCTGGAACGGTAGATCTGTTCCGTATGGACGCGGGTTTCCGCCCGGAAATGTTCAGCCCGGGTCTTAATGGCCATGACGATCTCCTCAAGCGCCGCATTTCCGGCCCGTTCACCCAATCCGTTAATGGTGCATTCCACCTGATCGGCGCCGTTTTCAACGGCCGCAAGGGAATTGGATACAGCCATCCCCAGATCGTTGTGGCAATGGACCGAAACGAGAACCTTGTCGATTCCCGGCGTATTCTCCTTAATATACCGGATCATCTTCCCGAATTCGCTGGGTATGGCATAACCCACCGTGTCCGGGATATTGATCACCGTGGCGCCGGCCTTGATCACTTCGCCGAAAATCCGGCATAGAAAATCCCAATCGCTCCGGGTGGCATCCTCAGCGGAAAACTCCACGTTGGGACAAAGACTCCGGGCGTACTTTACCGCTTCAACCGCCATTGCCACCACCTGGTCCGGATCCTTTTTCAACTTATATTTCATATGAATATCCGACGTGGCGATGAAGGTATGGATTAACGGATTTTCTGCTTCCCGCAAGGCCTCCCATGCCCGGTCGATATCCCCTTTAACGGCACGGGCCAAAGAACAGACCGTGACTCCCCGTACCTCCCGGGCAATCGCCTGAATTCCGGCGAAATCCCCCGGCGACGCGATGGCAAATCCGGCCTCAATCACATCCACATTAAGGCGGGCCAATTGTCTGGCAATCATCAGTTTTTCATCCACATTCAAATTAATACCGGCTGATTGCTCTCCGTCCCGCAAAGTGGTGTCAAAAATCCTAATTTTCCGCATCACAGTTACCTCCTTCAATCGTTGTATTTCAATTCAACCCTGTCAAATACATCCGAAGTGCAACAGATCCAGGCTACTCGGCTTAAAAAAATAAAAAAACTTCGTCCCTATGTTCGGGACGAAGTTTGATTTCGTGGTACCACCCAACTTCACCGTATGGTTAAATACGGCCTCAGGACAATCGCCATCATCACGCAGATCATGGTCAACTGTCTTCGCTGTAACGGGCAGGAAACCTTTACGGATCCCCCGGCTTTGCCTACTGGAACTGCACTTCGTTGGGCTAAGCTGCTCTGAGGAGAGTTTCAGGCTGTTTGGGTGCCGGTTTTCACCGACCACCGGCTCTCTTGGACCCTACCATCCTTACTGGGCCTCATCATCGCATTTGTTTTTTTGATTATGTTATACAAATTATACGAGAGCTTAAAATGAATGTCAAGATGTTTTGTCAGACAATTTGACTGGATTATTTTATAAATTATGGAGGATTTTTGCAATCTAAAAAAGAATAAAAGGAAAATTATTACATAACCCCAATCCGAGGTGAACCGCATGTCTCTGTCAGACAACCGTACGCATCGATTCTCCAATGAGCCGGGGCCCAAAAACTTTTGGGAGAAACAGTATGACAAGCTTTCCCATAATCCCAAAGCCGACAGCAGGCCGCATCAGGTATTTATCGATAAAATCCAAACCATGCCGGAGAAAGATTATACTCCTCCTTTATCATCATTGCCTGTCTTCATAAAGTCGTCGCCTGCCGTCGAACGTCTGGCAGCCCGCAACAACTTAGCCAATACCGCTTTCAGCGGCGATAAGGTTATCTCCCGCGCCCAAGCCAGCCTTTTCATGGCAGGATACAAGCTGGGAGACGATAAACGACTCGGCATTACCGGTAAAATGGATCATCATACTATTCAAGCACTTACCGAATTTCAAAACGCAGCCGGATTGGAGCCCACCGGGAAACTCGATCTGGAGACCATGAAAGCTCTGGACCTTGTCACTCAAAAGGGATTGACCAAATCTGAAATCGAAGCTTTGGGGAAACAAACAGCACTGGAAGTATCCAAGCAACTGTCCCTTGAAAAGCAACACCGGCTCATCCAGCGGAATCAGCTGGTTGAGGCGGAATGGAACGGCAAAGGCAACCTCGACATTGCCACAGCCCAGGCCTCCCTTAAACTGGCCGGATACGATCTGGGCCATTATGGCATCGACGGAATAGCCGGAAGATATACGAAAGCGGCTATCTTACAGTTTCAGAAAGACCGCGGCCTTAACCCCACCGGTATCCTGGACTCCGAGACGATGATCGCTTTGGAAAACGCCACCGCCGAAGGATGGACCCGCCCGACCCAAGCCTCTAAACAAGAAACGAAAATTGAAGCACCAAAACCGAAACTGGAGCACAAGATAACCATTGATAAAGAAAGTCTCCCAAAGTACACCGTATCCTATGAACGTTTCGTCTCTATAAAACGCCAGTCCGAGATTGATGCTTATGCGAAAGGGGCACCTTTAGATCCTGTTCGCCTCAATCAAACCCGTCTGAAAACGATGGGGTTTAACATCGGCCCATCCGGCGCAGACGGTCTCCCCGGCCCAAATACCCGAAACGCCATTGCTGCGTTCCAACAAGCCTTCGGTTTGCCGGTTACCGGTGAGCTGGATCGGGAAACGATTGCCCGGATCGAGAGTGAGTATGCAAAGGGTGCGAGGGGGAGGGAGATAAAGGAATCTAAAATGACACAGTCTGCAAACAACCAACATACACATACTCGCGATATTAAACTTAAATGGATAAAAATTGACGGAATCAAAATATTTAAAGGAACGTATCAGGTCATTATTAGAAGTGATGTCTCCAACAGTTTTGCCAATGCAGTCAAAGAAATTAATGAATTAGGGGGAATGGTTGTAAGCGGTGGAGGTATAAGACCTTTAAATTTGGGGGGTGAAAAAGGTCAATCAGCAACTAGCTTACACTATTTTGGTGTCGCAGTCGACTTAGCTGTAGGATACGGTATGCAAAACCCAAACAAAGATCCATATGTAATTGTAAGAGAAGGAGGCACAGATGCCAATCCGAGGTGGAGGGTTTATTGTAGAACAACCAATAAAGCTGTAAAAACGCGCACCCTCGAGGCTGTTATTTGGAAAAAAGATGTTGGAATAATTTCACAAAAGGTTACCGACAGATTCATCGATATTACAGAAATAATGAAAAAACATGGTTGGGAACCGATATCTGCAAGAAATGACTGGAAAACAAATTATCTTAGTTGCGAATGGTGGCATTTTCAGAAAACCGATACTATACCAAAAAATGCAACATTCGGAAGCGAACTTCTTAAAGTCTACGATCAAAAAGAAGTTGATAAGTATTTTGGCAATAAAAGAGCCAAATTTCTTAATTATATATGGCAAAGTGGCGTTTTCAAAGAAAATACTCAGAAAGGGAAATAAATTATGAATAAAAGCAGAATATTGACATTCTTTTTAACTTTATCTTTCTCATCAAACTACTTTACCTGCAATGCAACCGAGAATATTAAATATCACCCCATCGTTGTAAATGACTATTTGCTCGGGGGCTATGGAGGCGGAACCTGGTGGGAATATGACGACCTGTTTGAACGCTTGGATAATAAACAAACATATCAAATCTATTCTCTAACTGAAAAAATCGGTAACGCTGTGGGAGAAAAGATAAAAAACGAAATAGAATATGAACCTCCCCAAATTAAAATCAATCATCCCAAATACAGACTCACTGAACTTTACGCCATAAGCTGTGATTGGAACCCGTTACCCAGACTACCAAAATCCTCAGCAACAATAATGAAGCCTATCGAAAAATTGTTCAGGATATCTTGCGCGAGCACAAGATAAAACAATGTTCCTAATATCGAACAAATCATCCATGTCGATCTGGAAGGAGCTATTAAAATTTATAATTTCTTAATTCATAATTCATTTTATTTTTAAAGGAGATAAACTTATGAAAAAAGCCTGTATTTTAAATCAACCATCATTACAATACTTTGTTTAATCCTTTTCTTAGCATTATCGCTTTCAAGACCAAAAGCCGCAACAACGGATCTTATCTATTTTATGCCTTCATTCACCCATACCGCTCCAGACAAAGGCATCATCAAAACTCTCAACCTTCATACCGGAACAATCATCAAACATCACGTTCAATTACCTGTAGCTACAGAGATTTACAAAGTTTGTGGCATTGATAATAACCTTGCCATATTAAGTAACGGTTCTTTTGACGGCGAAAGTGGAAGATTATTCTTTTACTTGTTAGATCA
>JAKOSX010000097.1 GCA_029776595.1 Bacillota bacterium
CAATTAGATATTTTTGGCGAATAATATTCATCGCATCATCATTCCCGGAAAATAATTGCAATACTTTTTCAACCTTATCAGTCCGCCATTTCTTCGCCTTGATTTTTTCATCCAGGACCGATATTCGGATCGCCGCATCCTGGGCCGGATTGCTGCCAAATCCACTACTGCTTACGCTTGGGTTGAAACTGTAATTCTTGCTTTGTGCCTTCAAGTCGGCTATATCCTTCTCCATTTCCTCAATGGCCGCTTTATATACCCGATACATAGAAAGTTCTGTGTTGATATATTTTAAAACATGATGTGGAATTTCAACTCGTTTGTAACTTTCAGCCATATTTCCACCCCCTCTCCCCTTAGAAAATCCTCTTAACCACTGCCGCCCCGGTCAATGGATGAAACCATTTTATTTGATACGCTCTGTATCGTTTACGAAACATGATTTATCCCCTCTTTCACAAAGATTTCCTTCACCTGCTCCAGAGATGTCACCACTTCCGCTATTGCTCCGGCTTTTCGCCATTGCTGCAGTTTTATTTCTTGGAGTTTAGTTACTTTTCCGATCTCCGGCCGCTTAACCTCAAAAACAAATGCTTGTCTGCATATCACTCCGACAATATCAGGCTCTCCGCTGCCGTACTGGCTGCCGTGAGTTTTGATAGCGTAACAGCCGGGCAAACTATTCAGCCACTTCAGTATCTTGGTGACGATGGTTTTTTCCATTGGGATTTTTGATGATACATTCACTCCACCCACTCCCTTTCTTTTTTCAAAATTATCAGCATCTCCGCTATCTGCTGCTTGTATGGCTGCAAATACTTATCTCTCATCGTTTCATACTCAGCCATGTCCATAAATCCGTGGTCTCCAATCTCCGGCCTCAGCACATATCCGGTCTGCCCTTGTTTTATCCGCAAACCACAGCAGCGCATACCACGAAGCATTCCAAACAGTTCCGTATTCTGCCCGTATCGCCGGTGACAAATCCCAAGCAGTTCCTGCCAGAGCTCGCTATCCTCAGCTAAATCAGGTCTTGGGTCCGGGAGGCGTAGTGTTCGAGGATTCATTCATGGATACACCACCTTTCGTATATTTATTCATTTTGAATGAATATTCTTACATCGGTCTGCCGGTTTCGGATCGGTCTGCCGGGTCAAAGCCTTGTCACTACTGTATTTTTTACTATTAGGCAGACCGATGTAGTATTTTTTCCTATTAACTCTTATGAGTAAAAAAATATTAGAATTATACCCTTTTTTCACTACATCGGTCTGCCGGTAATTTTTTCCATCGTCTAAAATATAGGTTCCTCAATGGTTTGCAGCATTTCATCATTGGCAGACCGATTTTTTTCGGCGGACCGATTTCCGTTATAAACGGTTAAGTGATGACCCAATTTCAGGAGTCCAATTCCTTTCCAACCCTTTGATCTGGATTTCCCCATGAGAATTTTTTCAAATCCTCGTTCTTTGAGTTTCAATGCAAAAGCCTTGCTACTGAGTTTATACCCTCCATTCTCGTGACAGTAATCTTCGTATTCTTTGTATAATAATGCATGATTCACCATCATGTCATCACGTAACACACAACGTTCCTCGAAGAAATCTCCAAGAATGTCCATGTCTTTTCTGTACTCACTGGTCGCTCTGACCACATCGTCCGGCATTTCCAGGCCTTCCCGTTGCCACATCATACATCCTTCAATAGCCCAGTTCAGGATTCCAGAAAGCTCTGCTTTCAGTTTCTCGCCGAGCTGTTTGTCCTGTTTTTCCGGAGGGATGATAATCTCGAACGGTATCAACCGAATCCGCCGCCAAATACCATTATCATCACCAACGATATTAGGCCGGTGATTTGTAAGAATGAAAATTTTAAACGTCGGTTTAAATTCAAACCATTCACTCCGCATGAACCTGGCGCTGATTTTATCTCCGCCCGTGAGCTGTTTCACCATCGGTTCATTCAGCCGCTTTCCCTGTTCCGTTTCTACAGATGATACCAACCGTGCGCCTTTCAGCATCGCAATATCATTAGGCACTCCGCCATCATTTTTCTTGGCCATCAATGTATCACTTGGTGTTTGTTTACAGTAATCCGGCCCCATGAATTCCTGGATTGTGTCGAGGAACGTGCTTTTTCCGTTGCTACCGTGTCCATAGAGGAAAAACAAACATTGTTCTCGGGTATCTCCGGTCAGCGAGTATCCGACGATTTTTTGAATGTACCGGATCAGCTCCTGATTTCCGTCGAATATCTGATTCAAAAATTCTTTCCACCGAGGACAGTCAGCGTTCGGATCATACGTCACCGGCGCCAGCTTAGTAATCAGATCGTCAATCGAATGTGGCTTTAATTTTCCGGTCCTTAAATCCAGCGTACCGTTCATCACATTAAACAGCCACGGGTCCGTGTCTAACTGTTCCGGAGTGACGGCCACCATCGGCTCATATTTTGCCAGGTTCACCATAGCCCGGATCTTTGAATCCGACTCGGACCGAACGGCGTGCTTTGCCAGTTCTTTGCGTCGAAAATCATCAGTCGAAGCAGCAGCCTCGGCATAGATACTCCGTACCGTCGCCTTGGCACACCGGAAAATTTCGCCGGTATCATCGTTAACAAGGCGCTTTCCGTTCCAGTAAAGCCAACGGTTCCAGGCCCCGCAGTAGCGGAATGAAGCGCCAAATTTTGCAATCAGCCGTTCGGCGTTGCCGAGTTCCGTACAGTTTTTCGGGTCACCGGGTGCCGGCGTGATGTCGGCCCTTTTGTTAAGCTGCTCGATCATCTTTTCAATGCCGTCCGGGTACTTCCAGGCTTGTTCCAGTTTCCGGAGAGCTTCTTTCGGAGAAAATGGCGGATTGCAGCGATCGGCTGCCTGTAAAATAAGAATCTCTGCTTCGTCGAAACTCAGGCCCTGGTTCCGCAACCGGCAGGCATACCGGAAGATAGTAACATCCCGTTCGCCTTCCGGGATTCCGGAAAGAACCAGATTAGTGTCGACTTTCGGCCGGTTACCATGTTGTTTGCCGCCAACGACGAAATCACGGCCAAGAATAATATCCATCAACCAGTCCGGCGGATCGGCCGGATCCTGTTCATCCGGTGATACTTTCCAATCATAAGCTCTACCGCTCGGGTGTATCGACGGCGGCGCTATAATGTAACCGCCGTCGCCACGGAAATCCAAGCCCGGAAGCCGCCTGGCGAAGTTTCGGAGATCGCCGCCCGGATGACGGAATATGTAGTGAAAGCCCTTGCCCGTTGCACTTACCGGAGTCCGGGGCATCTTCTCCAGAATATGAAGGTCTTTCAGCTCCTGCAGCGAGGCCCGTCCTTCCGGCCCGTCAACGTCCAAAACGATGATTTCCGATACAGCTCCGGTGACAATGATAATGTTCGCATCCGGCCACCGGGTCCACCACTCGCGGACCTCTGCTTCAGTCGGCCGGCGTTGTTGATATTCCTGCCACTTAATCAGCGGCTTCTTGTCCTTCGGCATCGCCGGAACAACGGACCAGCCGCGACGAAGATATGATAAAGCGAAGTCTAAGTTAGTCATCCATCAACCCCCTCTTTCGAGGTTTTTCTACCCCGCGTGTAGTATTTTAAAACCCCCCTGAAAGTTAACGCAGGGTCACTATTTATCAAAGGGTAAAAAATATTACTTTGTTTTATTTGAATTCCTTTTTCGTTTTCTGATCCCTGATTTCAATTCTGCCGATAAGTTCAAATTTGATGACGTTGCCAATTGCTTCATAAGCTGTTGGGTCAGCACATCCGCTTTGATTATACTTTGGATTTCCCTTGTCGCCCATCAAACCGCACCCCCAATATCATCAAATACAACTGGAATTTTTGC